>NZ_JBDGDM010000006.1:0-116001 GCF_040908885.1 Ruminococcus sp. RTP21358st1_G6_RTP21358_211008 | reverse complement strand
TATTTAGTTTTCAAGGAGCGAAATTAAATAAGCAGAATCATAACGATTTTAAGTTGACACTATATTGCTAGCATTGCAGTCTGACCACGATGCACTCTTTTAATCAGCATATTTTTTACTTCTCATCCATTCCTAATTTTCTGTTTTGTACAATCCTCTATTGATTCGTCTAACGATTCATCTTCCTGTTGCATTTTTCTCCACTTATTATGTTCCTGGTTCATTATTTTTTCTAATTTAAATACTAACTTCTCTAATTCCTCATCCGTTCGGTTTTTACAATTGTATAACGCTAACTCACTTTTCATCATTTCAATCGTGCTTCTGTACAAAGTCCATTTCTCTCCACATTTTGTGAAAGTCAGCAGTGCTGTTATCAGGGATACAATAGCTGAGGTTATGGTAGTCACTACTCTGATTTCGTTTTCGTGTCCTGCGCCTAATACATTGACAGAAGATATTATCAGTGGCAACACAATACTTATAATACTGAACACATAAAAAAGTATTTTATAGAACTTAGCATGTCGTATATACCATTCTCCTGTTGATTTAATTCTCTCTCGCACCACATCATTCTGAATGTTTCGGTATAAAGACTCAAAATCCTCTATCTCTGTAGTTTTTGATCTTTTGGATTTTTCCTGGTTGTCATTCGTTGTTTCACTCATTTTGTCTTCCTCACTATATTCACCCATATTATACTGGAACCATATAATAGGACACTGGATTTTTATTTTTATCACCCCAACGTGCATCCGCTTCCCACGCTCGATCATCTTTTTCTCTTTTTCTTGTATGTACAATCAACTCACGACCAAGTACATCAAGCTCAACCAGATTATATTGTAAGGGAATTCCAGCAGCTCGGTCTTTTTTCTCTGCGCCCAAAGTTCCTGCCCCAATTGCACCAATATGCTGCTTATCATCATACTTAAAATTCTGATTCTCGGCCTCATGAACATGTCCGTGAAAAAATGCTTTAAAGCCTGTCACTGCTAAAATAGATAAAAAATCAAGTTCCGCAATGCAATCCTCCCCATAAATCGGATGATGCCATACTGCCAATTTAATTTTTGAAGAAGTATCCATTAAAGCCGGACATTTCACAATCGAATCCCCATTAATTCCAGATTTTTTCGGCTGCTTATGGTCAATCCGGTAACAAGAATTCAGACCAATGATACTCACATCATCATCGTCATATTCCGTATACTGTACTTCTGGATCCAGAGGATACTCTTTTCCGAAAAATGGTTTATAAAAATATTCACTGAACAGTTTATATCTTTCAGCATATTTATTTTTATCAATCTCTCCATCCATTTTGTATGCTTCCCTAGATATATCATAATTACAATCATGATTTCCCAGTACAACCGTTACCTTTTCATGTTCCACAGAAAAGTCATTACATAAACTTTCCACAAATTCTAATGCAATTGCATATTGTTCCTCTTGTGGCCTGTCACAGATATCACCTGAAATAATCACATAATCTAATTTTTGCAAATGTAATGAATGTATTAAATCTATTTTCAAATACAAATTCCAATATACTTATTTGGGAATTTGAATCAGTTTTTCTCGCCTTTTTTGATAAGTCTGGCTACCGGAGTAAGGTCTGTAAACGCACTACCGATAATATTTCCACACACAGGGCACTCTATATCTTCATGTTCGCGGTTTCCTTCCCATATGGATTTATCGTCATATTCCGAAATAGAACCACATCTATCACAAGTAACTCGATGAATCATCGTCAGACCTCCCTTGCTTTTTCGTTTTTCACATCTTAGCCAATCATAATAGATCGTTGCCTGCTGCTCACCACGGAGAGGTGTGTGATTATTAGAGCAGCGTAGGGAGCTTACGCTCCCAGTATATCACATTTCACTTGCTTTCGCTACCTTGAACGGACACACTTTCATACATTGATAGCAACGAACGCATTTGCTTTCATCTATCTGCGGATATTCAAAGCCTTCTTCATCTTCTACCATAAATATGGCTTCTTTCGGACAGATGGCATAACAAGCCGTACATCCACAGCATTCTTCTTTTCTTTTATATAGTACTGGTATTTCTTTCATCATCATTCCTCACAATTGAATACAAAAAGCAATCCATAGTCTGCATTATTTACTCTTTGCCCCCCCCCCGGATTGCTGATGGTATATTGCATCGTATGCTTTATTTTCCTACCAATTCGTTTCCATAAAGGTCCATAAATATATTTGTTACTCAAACTTTTAAAAGACATAGAATTCATATCTGTGAAAAAAGAATCTCTTTGTTGAGGCATGGCAACAGATGAGAATTCTGAAACATTATGTCTGACACCATCCTCATAATTGACCTCTTTCCATCGAAGATCCATTTCTATAGAGTCAAATAAATTTTGTCCTTTATTTGTTCTCGTAATTATAAGGCTCGTTCCCTTTCCATCATCCATCTCCGGAGCTATCTCTTCTATCCCCCAAAAATCAGCTATTGTCATATCAGACATTCTAGTGTTTTTAGCTTGGCATGCATAACATGAAGGGCGCAGACTCAAGTCACTAAGGAAAAAAGTCATAAACGGATCTTTAATTCTTGGTATATACAAATGGTTTTCCTTCATACCAAAATTTTGCCAGCTCTCATCTTTACACCGAAAATTAACAGATTCAACTTTACCATATTTCTTTTCTTGATACTCAACATATTCTTTCCATAACTTTGGAGACGGCACCCCGTGACAGATAACGTCAAGTAAAAAAAGATTGGGATATTCCTTTCCTAAAAATAGCGACAAACCATTTATCTGGCATCCAGTTCCACTAAACAGGACGCTCTTACCATTTAGCAAATCTTTCTTCACACTCTTAAATGACTCCCCAACTTTAGCTTGTAAATATTTTGATCCTCTTATAGAAGAAATATCTCCTTCAATTCGTACAAATTCGCAGCCATAACAATCTGCTGTTAAAGCAACTCCGTAAACAACATCAAACTTTGAAGCAATACGCGAAAATACTCCTCCAGAAGATGAATTCAAACGTATTTTATTATCATAATATGCCGCATAAACTTTCAATTTAATTCATCCCCAACTTTCTTAAAACTCCGTTAATTTTTCCTCGTGTCATGTTGTCAACCAACATTAAAAAGCCTTGATACTCTCTTGTTCGTCTATAAGCAAAATAATAAATTAGATTTGGAATAATGCAGCATATAATTCCTCTTAATAGAAGCGTAATAATTGCGCCACAATTAACAAACAAACAAATCCCATAACTTACTACGCAGCTAACGAAAACTACCGTACAATAAAAGCCTAGTTTTTTCAGAAATAAGCCCAATTTTTTTCTGTCAAAAATCACTGTAAATAAATTATGTAACAGCCATGGCATTCCAACACAAACAATAGCTAAGACCGTTGAAATCAAAATGCCATAAATGCCGATAAATTGTACCAAAATCAGATTCAGCACCAAATTGGTTAGTGCAGCTGTTAAAGGCCTAAATCTATCCTCATGCCACATTCCAGATGCATCCTTATAAGTATTAAATAAAGTGTTTAATTGCTTTACAAAAAAATAAACAACAAAGCAAATAACCGCTTCAAATGAAAGCATCAGATTTTTACCGACCCATAGTTCCATAAAAGGCTGACATAAACATAACAGACACACAGAACAGAATCCAGCTTCCCAGCAAATAATAAACGTGAATTTGTTTAAATCATCATAATTTTTTTCTTTTGTTTCAATGACAATACTATTTCCAATTCCAGCCATACAAGAAGAAAAAACAACTGTAATCAAACCTGTAATTGCATTTAAAATGTAAAAGTAATTTTGATAAACTGCTAAAATAGTGAGCCCAAGAAAGGCTGAAATGACAATTGTATCTGCTGAATCATAAATAATAGCTCCGATTTTTGATGTAAACAAATCTCGAATCTGTCCATTAATAGCTTTTCTGTCTTTTTCTTCCACACACCCATATGGTTTATACTGTGGATATAATTTATCAGCACAAACCGCCGTAGCAACATTCGTCAAAACCTGTGTCACCAACATAACAATCACATATAAGTAATAATCCTTAAATATCCATAAAACCATGAGTTGCAAGACATACTGTATTGTGCTTGTTACCAAAGTAACCTTGCTAACAACATCTGTTCTTTGGTGCGCTTGTAAAATACTATTCTTATATGCATATAACCAATAAGACAATACTGTAGCACCGAGATTCAAAAGATAAAGAATATAGATATTAAGACCTTTAGGAATATCACCGGAAATCAACTTCGGAACAAATGGCGTTAAAATACATCCAATAATGGCAATGACCATGCCTATTACTCTATAATACAATCTATAAAGTTTCATTAAAGCACATATTGCAGTATCATCATCTTCTGCAATCGGCTTGTACATACTATATATCATAGCAGAGCCAACCCCCAGCTCTGCTAAATTTAGGACTTGAAGAATGGATGTAAAAAGTGAATTCAATCCAAGATACTGCACACCCATAAAATATATCATCGCCGTACGCATTAAGAATGGAATGACGATTTGATATATCTTCATAATTGTTCCAAATATTATGTTTCTTGTTGCATTTTTTGTTCTCTCTATTCTCACTATATCACCATTCCTCTTTTATTCTTCTAAAGCTGAAACTATATAGTTGATAGACTGTTCTTTCATTTTTTCTATAAGTATATTCACCTGATCATAATCAATTTGAATCAAATTCTTAAAATTGTACGATATGCAACATTCAAGATTCAAGCTTTTCAATAAGTTCACAATACGTAAATCTTTAGACTTTTCCACAGCAACCGATACAAATTGCTTATTATAAATAATTGAAAAAACTGTCCCGTGAAAAGAATCTGTAACTATATATTTTGAATGGTGGACATAGTATAAAAAATCTGCCGGAGCACAATCCGAAACCCAATCACTATTTTCACAAATAGAAATAGGCGAAATGTCAACAATCCGGGAATTCATTCTTGAAGCAATTTTATTTGCCAAATCGCAGCATTTTTCTTTTTCTTTTAATGAATAAACTAAAACAAAGTCTTCTTCATATTTAATTTCCGTACTTTCATAATTTATCCATTCGTCTTTTTTCAACAATAATGTTGGATCCAGAACAGTTTTACAAGGTATGAAATACCCTGTTGCTTCAATTCTATCTTGAACACTTTTTTCTCTAACTGAAATGGCATTTAGCCTGTTTGCATATAATGACAAGTTTTTCCAATCTTCTTTATTATCATACAAATGCATACTAACTCCGTATGCAATGCGCTTTGCGCTATTAGCTCCAAAATTCAAAAAATATACAGAATCAAATTTAAAATCAGTGTAATCAGAATTCCAAACCTGATCACTTCCAGTTATTAAAGCATCATAATCTGCGGTTCTGAGGTCTTCAATGCTAGAGTATTCTTTTGTTAAATTTAAATTTTCCCTTGTAAACTTTTTAAACTTTCTATATTTTTTTTTGTAATCCGCATTACTGCAATTAAATTGAACAACGTATTTTGTAGCTCTCAAGCATTCATATATAAAATTATTATTTATGCTATTCTTTTTTTGTAATACATCATGAATCGCATCACATATATGTTTTTGGGGTTCCCAATAATATTTAGCATATCTTGGATAATAGTTAATCACTTTAACGCGATACCCTAATTTTTCAAGAGTTTTTTCTAATGCCAAGCATTGCAATACCGCACCATAGTTAATCGAAAAATGGAGCGTAACAATACCAACTCTTTTCATTTGACTACCTCTTTTCTTTTAACTTTCTCATTCTTATTTGATAAAAGATATAAATGAGAAAAGGACTCTTCAGTTTTATTGCATTCCACGTCAATCTTTCGTAATTAGACATATAGTTATAGATTTTTGTATTCGTTGAAGGAAAGAAACCTTTTTTACAAACTTCCAAACACCGCTCCATTCTATGTCTAAAGCTGTCCTTAATAGCAGGATTGAAGCAATCCACCTGCAAGAATTGTGTATATAAACACAGACCTTTATACTGAAGGCCAGTCTTAATCTTATCCGTCATACAATCCGACAAGACTTCATTAAAAAGTTTAAATACACTCTCTGCTTGACTATCAAAATTTGTAGAACACTGGTTTGTAACTGATTCCATATTTATTGAATAAATATAAAACACACTATTACAAAAATAAATATTATCAGCCTTTTTAAATGCCTGCAAATTGAAAACAGTGTCTTCCATATGAGATATTCCTTCTGGGAAAGTAATATTTTGATTGGTAAGAAATTCTCTCCTATATACTTTTCCCCATGGGACACCAATATTAATAGGTGCCTTTGCATTCCCTGCTAATTTATTAGATAAACAAGAAATAATAATATCTTCTTTTTCTTTATTGCAAATTCGGCTATCTCCATTCAAGAAAGCGTATTCCTGTTGTGACATTTTCACAGAATTTACAATATAGTTAAATATAACTATATCAAATCCACTAACGTTGCTCTCTATTTTCCTAAATTTTTCAAATGCTCCTTTGCATAAGTAATCATCCGAATCTAAATAAACCACCCATTTGCCAGTAGCTTTTTTTATACCTTCATTCCTAGCCTTTGATACACCACCATTTTTCTTATCAACAAGAATTATTCTTTTATCATCATTCTCCAACTTCTTGCATAATGCCAGCGTATTATCCTTACTTCCATCATTAACAATAATAATTTCAAAATTATCATCATTTTGACTCAAAACACTTTTTACGCAATTATATATCCATTTCTCAGCATTATATGCCGGAATAATAACACTAATTTTATTTTTCATATTCTATTCCTATATTCCTAACATAGATGATGTATATGGGTAAACATGATTAAATAAAGCAATTACAAAGAAATAAATATAATATGTACCCAAGGAAAACAAAGTACACCATCTTTCTAGTATCACACGAGAAGTGCGATACTCCGTACACCCAATCTTAACCATTAAAAGAATTAAAAACTGCATGAAATATAAAGAAATTCTGTATGATTCAGAGTTAATACCAATCATCTGAAACAAGATTATACTTAAAGCAAACATTAAGTATAAAAAAGAATACTCTTCATCCATGCTACATCGAACATTATACTTCCTGAACAGTAAAAAAATTGGTAAAAACATAGTTAGCCAATATGGCCAATAAATACTTATACCACCTGACAAATATTTCAATTGTCCTTCGAACCTACCAGTCAAAGCAATAAAAGCAGGAAGGAGTGAACTATATAAAAATAACAATGCAACACATAACAAAATAATGAGTGCATACATCAATTTACGGTATGGTCCTATGATTTTACTAAAAAAATTCTTTGAATCTTTATCTGGAACATACGTCACCATTCGATGAATAGGATACAATAGCAACATTATTGCTGCAGTTAAATGAAATCCTACCGCTATAGCCGCTGAGATACAAAACTTGACTGGTTTTCGTTCAACAATATAATTATAGCTCCAAAAAATGATTGACATAGCAATACTTTGTCGCAACAAATTCAAAGAAAAGCTGTAGAAACATAAATAATAGATTAACATCCCAAGCCAAGAATATCTTTCCCACCCTCTGCGCACAAATGTTGCATAAATGGGCAGAACACAAGCAAATTCCAATGTAAAATAATATCCAAACTGTCCAAAGTAATGTGCTGAAACATAACTAAGTATCTTAAAAAGTGGTTCACCTCCAAGATAATCAAAATTCATAAAACTTGACAAGCTGTTATATCTCTGCGCATAATTCAAATATGCATCTCCATAAACCAGCACATCTGTCCCAATTGTATTATCTCTTGCTCCTGCTAAAACACATGGTAATAAAAGTCCAATCAAAACAAACATGATTTTAATTGTTTTGTATTTCCTCAACAAATAAGCCAGCCTAAAGTTCAAACAAGACAAGCCAAACATTAGTACATACGGCACCATTCTTTCCCCTCATCTCCTTTATTATATATGTTTTTGTAAGCTTACAATTTTATCATACGGCAAATTAACTTTAAAAACTTGCTTCAAGAAACCGATTCGCCATAAAGCCGCCTTATAATCTTTTAAAAACTGGTATGGATTCTTCAGATAGTATTTCAAATTGTGGGCATATGCTATAAAGCTAATTTCCCCATCTCTAAATTTAAAGCTTCCCCATTTTTTTGCATCCTGTAAACACGGCTTTAAAAACTGTTTAAATGCACAATTTGTGATAAACTCAATTGGAAAATCGTAAGGAATTCCATCCTTACAATAATCCTCAACAAAATCCAATGCGCCTTTTTGATATTCGCTCAGCCAATTAATACTTTCCACATCGTTTAAATCCGGTTCCAATAACTCAACTGAATATTCACCTTCCTGTTCAATATATCTCTTCACAGATCCATGGTCAGCCATAAAAATAGTTTCGAAGACCTGATTTATTAGTGTTTCATCCTTATGCGATTTTTGATTATGATGAATATCATATAGATACCCTTTCATATTTAAATGTTTTTGATGTTTTCCATCTGGTGCCAACGCCACATAATATCCGTATACATTTGCAGGTATTTGATCTTGCTTGCTAATAGATTCGATATTGCTTTGCATATTGCCAAACCACCCAATATCAACAATTGCAACTCTTCCACTAAACTGCTCTTGATTTAAATACCCGATGAACGATTTCCGTTCATCTTCTGCATTTTTCTTTATATAGTAAACCGCTTCATTCCATATTTCATTTCCTAAAATCCCATCTAAATCTTTTTTAGCTATAATCGTATCTTTTCTTTTTTCTATTTTTTTACATACACTATCGACAATATTATCATCGTCAATTCCCAGTTTGCGCAATAGACTTTCAATTGTTAATTCACTTGGAAAATAAATAAAGCCTAAAATATCTTTTATATTTTTTGCTTCCACCAATTTAGGGACTTGAAGTGCTCTCCGTGATGCAAAGAAATAATCGGTGTCCGTTTCATGGTCACCATCATATATGTCGAATGCATGTTTCATTATTTTTCCGTCTCTCGACAAGAAAAAGATTTTATCAATCTTCTCATTAACTACATTTTCTTTCAGCCATTTAGAAAAACCAAATAACAACGGCCCAAAACTCTCATATCCTAGCTTGTAAGGTCTACTCCACTCTTCTTTCATATGGTTATTTTGAAATGCAATAGTGTGATTACATAAAACAGACATTTCACTATCTGAATGTATATATGTATTATATATAAGCTGAAAACGATCTTTTTCTATGTGAATTGCCTTAATCCCTCTATCATGAGCCATGTCATAATCACTGTGCTTATTATCACCTATATGCAACATATCACATCCACTGATTTGCAACTCTTTTAATGCTAAATCATATAGGCTTCCATCATTTTTAGTTTTACCACTTGTGCTGGAAACAAATAAATATCTCCAGCTATCAATCCCAACCTTTTTTAAGACTCTTTTGATAAATTTTTCAGGCAAGTAGATGTCTGTAATAATTATGATTTGTTTACCGTTTTCACAGCAATATTTATAAATGCTTTCTATCCACGGATTCATAACCGTAAGATTATACTCATATTCGAGTTCCAAATGCATGAGTTCATCTGCTATGGATGGCGTATACAGTTTTGCAAGCTCATTGTATATCTCTGTCAACGTTACTTCGTTTTTTTTCGATTTTCTGATTTTTTCTTCTGTCTCGACCCTTAATTGACTATAGCCCTGCACTATGTTTTCATATTTTCCTAATGCTGCTTTTTCAATAAGTTTAAATATATCTTTTGGATCTTTTAAATCTCTTTTCACCAACGTATCATACATATCAAAAGAGATATACTGGTATTTTACCATTTCTTTATAAATTTCATCTTTAATCATCTTGTTTACTTCTCCTGAATTTCACCTTATGAAAGATGAAATTTTTTAAACAACATCCATGCAAAGTCTTTATTGAGACGGAAACAGCAATAAAATAGCATAGTCTTAAAGGGCATATGTCTTTTATCAATCTCCCGTATGTTAATGAGCACACTTTTCCTTTCATCCTCTATGTCTTCATTATTACTGAAATTCTTTATCAATTTCAGATATGTCTTCATAGATTGATTTAGAAATCTTGTATTATTTTGAACTAACAATGTGGGATAGTATTTATTTCCATATTTATAAGCTTCTACTTCACCTTGATATGCATCTAACAAAAGCTTTAAAGATTTCCCACCCATAATACTGTCACTTCTGATAAAATAATTATAAAGTACTCTATCAAGATATCCCACTTTATTTGCATTTCTAAAAGTTTTATATGTCGTTGCCATATCTTCTGCAAGTCTGTCAACTGGATACCTTACATCTTCAAAAACACATTTCCTGTATAATTTATCCCATGCCATATGTGTAAAAGGGGTTCTATTGATATACCGTTTAAATCCTTCTAAATTGGAAAATTTTTCAAACACACCACATTCTTTCTTATTTTCATCGTATGTATCATATACTCTTCTATAATTAAATGCGACAATATCAATATCCTCATCCATAACATTCATACAGCTTTCACACAAGTCTTTTTCAATATAATCATCCGAATCTACAAACAAAAGAAATTCTCCTTGTGCTATTACTATACCGGCATTTCTTGCATCTGATAGTCCGCCATTTTTCTTATGTATAACTTTTATTCTTTCATCTTTCTTAGCCCATTCATCACAAATCATTGGACATTTGTCAGGTGAGCCGTCATCCACAAGGATAATCTCGATATTCTCATAAGTCTGACAAACTATACTTTCAATACATCTAATCAAATAGTTCTCAACCTTATATATCGGTACAATAATACTTATCAATTTTCCCATTCAGTTCTCCTACAAAACTCTAGCTTTCACTAATTCATCCTATTATTTTGTAAAAAATCTCATAGTAACCTATTTATTCCTGGGACTTTTAGCATTATAAATGTCCCTCCCCAAGAGAGTATAAATACAAAAAGCCATAACAGCGGAATGGCAAAGCCAATTCCCAACAAAGGAAAATTTGTAGGTGTAATATTCATCATTTTATACAAAAGATTAATAAAAAATGGATGAATCAAATAAATTCCAAAACTACATCTACTGATTGATTTCGCTAATTTTCCTACATGAACAGCGTCCATGTATTTTTTGAATAAGCAGAACACTGACAGTGCTTGAATCATAGTAAATATCCTATCTCCCAGAATCAGCGCAGCACCTTCTCCGCATCTCACAACATTAGCATACTGTACTATAATTTTTATTATAGAGGCAAGCAGCCATAATCCGATCCATACCCCCCCCCGATTGGTCATGGTATCTATTACATTTTTCTCTCTGTCATTCTCTTCAACACGAAGTCCACCTATAGTATATCCAAGCAAAACATAAGTCACATACTGTGTAAACAGCATATAATTTTCTATCTTTGTACTAAAGGCAATATTAAAAGTTGGAATAATAAAGTTTCCTGCAAGCAGAATAGCTATGAATATGCAGATTTCCTTATTGCTGGAATTATCCACAAACTTTTTCAACGGAATGAGGACTAAATAGATGCCAATCAGAACATATAAATACCAGAGATGTGACCAACTTTTCTGTTGAAGCACCAGTAGTACCGAATTCGGTATCATTTCTATTTCTAATGTTTTTCTTTCAAATATCTGTTCTAAAAGAGCAAAAGCGCTACCAAATAAAATCAACACCGTCCCCATTCGAATGGTCATTCTTTTTACCTTTGCAAAGGTTATCTTATTTGAATGCAAAAGTAAATTTCCGCTGATCATTAAAAAGACTGGTACTGCCCACTGAATCAGAGTATACACACATGTAAGTATAATATAATTATCCTTTCCAATCTCCTGTACAGTATAATTATTGGGTTGCGTCATTGTTATATGAATTCCGATAACTGCAAGGGCGCATATTATTCGCAGCCAATCAATATAGTCAATTCTTTTTCTTTCCATGATACACATTCCTATTTTTTTATCTTAACAAAAAGGCATAATGCTTTTCTTGTTAACGAATATCCAATAAGCTTTTTTAACCTTTTAACTTTCTGGACCTTTCTGCTTATATCATAATCCAGCAGAGGTTGTAGATTCCTAACCCTGCCCAAAAGTTCCCTATTCTTTACTCCCGCTGAAACTCCCAGAAGGACAGAATACTCATACGCATAATAAGAAGCGAGCAACGCAGTCTTATCTCTGTCCTGTAACTTTAGTGCCTGCCTATATCCTTTCTCACACATATAAAGTTTATCTGATATTAATTTTTCAGCTTTTCCAGCAGTAATTGAGCCATTACGTTGTTGTCTATATGCATAGAACGGATTATCATAAAAATCGAACCGTTGCGCATAAAGAAGGAGATCTCCGCACCAATCCATGTCCTCACTAAGATACCCGTTTTTAAATCTCATTGAATAGCTGTCAATAATAGATTTTTTAACCACTTTATTCCATGCAGCTGCTCGATAAATATTATTCTTAATCATATAACGGATTGATGCATTAACATCTTTGTCTATAATCCTCGTTCTGTTTACGTCCGAGGTAATGATATAAGTATATTTATCTTCGCTCTCATAGTATCTCTTGGCGGGGAATACAAGTACGTCAGCATCCGTGTCTGTAAGGTTAATATGAATATGCTCAAGAGCATTAGCATTATCCCAGAAATCGTCACTATCAATAAAGATGACATACTTACCAGTGGCAATATCTAATCCTGCATTTCTTGCACTTGATAACCCACCATTTTCTTTATGAATCACTTTTACACGTGTATCTGATGAGCTATACTTATCACAGATTTCTCCACAGGTATCTGGGGAACCATCATCAACCAGTATTAATTCAAAATCACAAAAAGATTGTCCAATAATGCTGTCAACACATATCGCTAAATACTTTTCAACCTTATATATTGGGACAATAATACTAAACTCTGGCATCTTCTCACTCTTTTACTCTTTCTTGCATTCGTTTATAGTTCTTCTCAGGAATTACGACACCATGTAGCACAGATGCCACTTCGCAAAGTACAAATCGTGGTGCTTTACGAATCATAGTAGTTCTAAATTTAACCAAACTACTTCTCTTATCCTCCTGAAGTGGAACATCTCTCCACGGTGACATTTCTTTATACTTTAAGAAAGTTTTTAAATATGGATGTTGATTTCCTTTTATCCAAGGCCTTAGACCATCCAAAAAACATGTTGTAAAGTGAACTAAGCCGGGATTTGATATAGCTTCTGTAAATTCTTCTTCACTATAAAAATCTTGACTTTTAGACCTTCTGATCTTTAATACCTGCTCATATGTAGCATAAAAATAAATTGAAAGCGTGTTATAACGCATTGGAAGTTTTACTTTTTTCTCCTGCTCAACAACACCATTCAAAACATCCTGGTCTAAATATGCTAGACTGCTACCATATTTTGTAATATAATCTGTGAATTTTCTTTCGTAATCTCCCACACGTACTTCATCGAGATTCAAGAACACAATGCCACCATTCAAATAATAGTCGCCATCTTTTTTTCCCACATTGCGCCTATAACGGTCATTGATACATTCAAGCATTCCGCCAAATACTTTTCCCGTCATATCCGTATTCCACAATGGTTCAATAGAATCTACAATGATAGTATCGCAATCGATATTCAGAACCTTATGTACTGTTTCAGGCAATGCACTCGCCATATACAACCGGCCAAAAGTACTGATATTCCACCTTCTTGTGTCTATTTCTTGTCCAGTAAGTTCTTTCATGTCAGGCATCGGAACAAATGAGATGTCACGCCGATACTCCTTAACTACTTCAATCAATTTATTTTTATTTATATCTGAAATATGATTATCCATAATATAAATATGGATAGCATCACACTCTCTATTATTTTCTAACAATGACAGTATTGAAATACCTGTCAAAAAGGCATAGCTGTCACTACTTGAGTACAAAATATCCATCTTCCCACCGTATATCCTTTACATTCCTTCATCTGCTTTAATCCATCGAGCCGTTCGCTCAATCCCCTCCCTAAAAGGAATCAAGGGTTTAAATCCAGTATCTTTATAAAGTTTAGTAACATCAAATGTTGTTATCGGTAAAGAGATGACATTTGATGTTATTTTTCCAAAACCTAACTCAACTGGCTCACCACCGTGTAAATCATTAGCAACTTGTCCAACAATCTTTAAAAATTCCTTTAACGGTTTTGCATCACCGGAACCAATCGTATAATTAGTTCCATCCACGCCTTTTTCTGCAATTAGAATAAGAGCTCTGGCGACATCTGAAACATGAACAAAATCATAATACTGATTTCCTGCCGATAAATCAGGCGACTCTCCATTAAGGACTTTACGTATTATTGTATTAACAAGCCGAGCTGATTTTTCCTCTTCCCCATATGTATTAATCAGCGGCCAGAAAAAGCGAATTCCATAAGTTCCGCATTTTGCTTTTCCAATCCAGTGAGCCGCCGTTTTCGTTGCCTTATACATATATCCAAGATTCGAAATCACTTTATCTTCATTCATCTCAACCAACGACTCTGCTTCATGCATACTTCCGCAGCCAATAAAGCAACCGATTTTCATAATATGCATAGCATCAATCAAATCAAGTGTTGACTGTAAATTCTGCATCTGAATCGCTTCATTTCGAGCATCCAGATCAGATACTCCCTGCCAAGCAATATGAAAGACAACATCAATATCTCGATCAGCAATCATATCAGGCAGCATATGATAATCTGCAATGTTGCACTCTACTATCTTTACCGGCAAAACATTGATCGTATTAAGATTTTTTGTTCCCCGTCGCACAACTGCAATGACTTCCACATTCTGATTCACAAGTTCTCTTACAAGAAATTTTCCAATAAATCCTGTTGCTCCTGTTACAATTGCTTTTTTCATCACTCCGCTCCTCCGTTACTTTCTTAATGCAATATATTCAGCTAATGTTGGCCAATTTTTGTCTTTCTCGGTTGCAATAATGTGTTCTACTCCATATTCTTTAAGCGGCCATGGAATATTTAATTCCGGATCATTCCAGCGAATACCTCCACAAGCCGACGGAACATACTTTCCAGAACACTGATAAGAGAAAATCGTATCATCAGTCAGCGAAATAAATCCGTGAGCAAATCCCTCCGGGATATATGTCACAAATTGATCTTCAGCCTTTAAAAGCTCTGTATGGTACTGTCCAAATGTCGGAGAACTCTCTCTTAAATCAAGAGCTACATCAAATAAAACACCTGAAATAACATGTATGAGCTTCGCTTGCGAGTCCACTGTTTGATAATGAAGTCCTCTTAAAGCTCCCTTTTTAGAATATAAATCACTGCTTTCTGTAAATTCACACGTTATACCATTCTCTGCAAAAATATTTTTTTCATAATATTTTTTGTACAAACCGCGCTCGTCTGGATACATGTGCGGCTTTATGAGCATTAAGCCCTCAATTTCAGTTTTCTTAAATTCAAAAGGCATTACTAATCCCCCTGTTCTAAAATCTTAGTTATCGTTTCTCGATAAAAATCTTGAACCGGAAGGAAATGTTCCGGTATATGATTAAACCAACCAAGATGACCCTTTATTTCTTCGTTGTCAAGTAGTTGGAGCTGAAATTCATCTACAGGCACACACTGGTAAAGGAAAGAAATAAAATGGGTTCGTCCCCTATCTCTTTTGGCTCAATATTCTCCGTAATTAATACGGGTTTCATATCACAGAGAACATCCGTACCAAGTTCACTTTTAGCACAGACATGTAGTCTTTGTTCTAAGGTTTCTTTTAAGCGGACACATCCTCCTGGCTAATGCCATCCAGCTCCGCATTGTTCATCATCTCTCCATGAAAGCAAGATATTTCCCTCTTTAACAATCAGAATGTCAACATTTACAATAGGAGTCAGTGATGCCACAGCTAAAAACAATTCATCCCCCGGTCCTTCAGCGGGATCAATTTTTCTTTTTTCATTTCCAAAAGTAATTCATTTATAACCGCTGTAAGACTCATGCAGATTTTACCTTTTAACTTTCCATAAATGATTTAATTTCGTTATCCATGCAGGCACGAATATCTCTGCCTTCTACCCAACACTTACTCCATTCGACAACCATCTCAATGGCCGTATCAAGGTTCCAATGGGGTTTCCATCCAAAAGTAGTCTTTAACTTAGAGCAATCCAGTTTCAAGAAATTTGCTTCGTGGGGGCCACCGTCATACCGATTGACCCACTTCATACCATCGCCCCACTTGCTCACAAACAAGTCAACCAATGCCCCTGTCTGGAAACAATCAACATCGTCAGGCCCTACATTATAATAGCCAGCATATTTAATATCCTGATATTGCATTGCTGCAATCATCAGATATGCATACAACGGTTCCAATACATGCTGATACGGACGAGTCGAAAAAGGATTTCTCACCACAATATCCTCACGCTTAATTGCAGCGCGGATGCAATCTGGAATAATACGATCATTTGCAAAATCGCCACCGCCAATTACGTTACCAGCCCGTGCCGTAGAAATAGCGACTCGATCATCTCCAAAGAAACTATTTTTATAGGAATGTGTAACCAATTCAGAACAGGACTTCGAGTTCGAATACGGATCATAGCCATCCAGTTCTTCATTCTCGCGATAGCCCCATGCCCACTCTTTATTCAGATAAACTTTATCAGTAGTTACATTCAAAAAAGACTTAACGCAGTTGCTAGTTCGGACACATTCCAAAATGTTCACCGTACCCATCACATTCGTTTCGTATGTATAAGCAGGATCCTTATAGCTGTCACGAACAATGGGCTGTGCTGCCAGATGCAGTACGATTTCCGGCTGCGCTTCATCAAAAGCAGCCTTCAATGTATTAAAATCACGAATATCTCCTATTACAGAATGTACATCCTGCTCAATTCTGGCAATCTCAAACAAAGAAGGACTAGTCGGCGGATTGAGGGAATAGCCAGTAACAATAGCTCCAGCATTAGCCAGCATCTTACACAACCAAGATCCCTTAAAACCAGTATGTCCTGTTACAAATACTTTCTTTCCTTTATAAAAACTCAAATCAAAGTTCATGATTATTTTCCTCAATCTTTCCAAAGCTTCCACGGGGCATTTCCATCTTCCCACAGCTTTTCAAGCTTTTGTTTTTCTCTTAATGTATCCATACACTGCCAAAAGCCCTTGTGAACATATCCTGCGAGCTGCCCATCTTCAACCAACTTCGTAAGCGGTTCTTTCTCAAAGATAGTGCTGTCACCTTCAATATAATCAAACAGTGCCGGTTCAAAAACCATATATCCGATATTAATCAAATCGCCGTCAAAATCAGATTTTTCTCTAAATGCATTAATAATTCCATTGTTTCCGACATCAACGATACCTTTTGTCTGTCCAAAGTTATACATTGCCATTGTTCCAATTTTTCCATGTACTCTGTGGAATGTAAGTAATTCATCAATATTAATGTCACCAACTGCATCACCATAGGTAACCATGAATGTATCATCACCAACAAAATCTTTAACACGTTTGATACGTCCACCAGTTTGTGTATTTAACCCTGTATCAACAACTGTAACCTTCCATGGCTCAGCATGCTTATTGTGAATAATCATTTCGTTACCTTTTGTGAAGTCAAAAGTAATATCAGATGTATGGATAAAGTAATCTGCAAACCACTCTTTAATTATATGCTGTTTGTATCCGGCACAGATAATAAATTCATTAATACCGTAAGCTGAATATTCTTTCATAATATGCCACAGTATCGGCTTCTCACCAATTTCAATCATCGGCTTTGGCTTTAAATGAGACTCCTCAGATATTCTTGTTCCAAAGCCGCCTGCTAAAATAACAACTTTCATTTTTATAACTCCTTTATCCATGTATTTTATTTAAAATCTCTTCCACTATTTCGGCATCAATTTCTGAATCAAATTTTCGCCCAAATAGATTATTTGTATTCAAAATTTCGTTTATATCGTTTATTGTCCATACATGTGGAGAGCCATAACCGTTTCCTCTCTGAAAATCAATCAATCTCAAATTCTGCTCTATTCCACTTGGTTTTATATACATGCTATCTTTATAATGAGAGTTTTCAATTATTGTCTGCGGACAAATCTCATCTATTGCAAAAGTTTTATCCGAAAAAATATCAATAAATTTCTTTGCCTCTTCTAAATAATACTTTGCAAATTCATCTGATATACTCCACCATGAAGATCCATAGTATAGACGAAATCCTAGATTTTTAACTCTATTTATTCCAATCACTGCTTGAAGTAAACATAAGGCACTGTTCGTCATAGTTGCCATCTTTCTAATTACTTTATTAGGATTTCGCCACTGTGCTATAAAAAAGTTATAATAGGATAGTCTTGACAAAACTTTCCTATTAGGCAATCCGCTTGAAATATAATTTGTTTTATAAGCTCCGCAACTATTATTTTTATATAGGTTTCGCTCAAAAAACGAATCAAACTCATCAAAAGGCTTAAGCAACAGATCCGTGCCTGTCATCAAATGATAATAATCGTAGTTATTTTCCTTATATGCCTGCTCTAGAAGAATAATTGAAGCCTTGCAGATTCCTGCCCCCCCCCAAACAATTGGAATGCGTTCAGTAAAAAAAACCTTAGATTTTTGTACGCTCTGTTTTACAGTCTCAACCGTGTCCTTTTCTAAAACTGCTTTCTTATTTACATGAATAAAAAAATCACAATTCAAATTATCAACTGCTGAAATAAACTGCCCTATTTGCTTCCAATTATTATGTGAAATAATTAAGAATGCATGTCTCATTTATACCCTCCTCATATTTACTAAGTTTTTTTCAACCAATATTGTCCCCTCTGTTCCTTTTCTCTATCTACACATCCTGTGTTTCAGGATGGTATTTCATTTTCATAAAGCCCCTGTGTGATAACCACAGTCGGCTAAGTGTTTTCTTATGCTGTCGCACCCTCTTGGCGCAACAATCATATTTCCGTTGTTTTCTACTTCGCAAAGCATCTGTTGTATACACTACCTATTAACCAGCAATAATCGAAGTGTTGCTTTATACAGTCGAACCTCGTATACCCTGCTATGACATTTTTTCTAAGTGTTGTATTGTCATATCGAACCCTGTTGGTGCATGAGTTTTGTTAAAACTGTACATATCATCCAATCTTTTCTGCACTCTTCATTGTTAAAGACGAACAGTTCATACTGCTTTTTCACTCACTATATGTACTCATCATCTTTACCCATGCTCTACTCAACAGAAGTTTTGCGAAATAGAAATCATCTGTTTTTCCGTAATTTTCATGACTCTACAAACCGTTGCGAAGTAGGGGGCACTAATTGTTGCGATAGTGTACTCAACAACAGTTTTACTAAGTAGGTGATAAGCTCATGGATTTTTGATGTAATTATCATCAAAAAGGCCATTTCAGCGGTTTCTATCACCATTTCCCGCCGATGTGTTCAACATCCGGCTTTTTCTTCAGCTCTTTTCGTCAATATATATAGTCAATCCCGATTTTCGCTTCATATATCAGTGCATTATGCAACAAAGCTGCACTGCACTGTGTTGAGTGAACAAAACAGGCCACTTTTAACGATGTTACGTTGCTATGGTTTGTTGAGTAGACATTTATTGGTGTTGCAATACTACAATTGGTTATTAAGAAGTTTTGTGCCTATTATTACTGCAGTGCCAACCAGATACACATTCTGTACTTCTTTTTTGAATCCATTACTCTATTCCATCCTCATTTTTTGCGTTTTTATCGCAACAATTTTTTCACAAATACTTTTTCTGTTACCTTTTTCTTTTATCGTTGCTTTATAATATAACTTATCTATTTGTGGTCAAAAAAACAATCACATCGATCCATCTTTCTTCGCAACCACCATCACGGTCTTCAAAAGAATCTTAATATCCAACCCAATATCCCAATTCTCAATATATTCCTTATCCAACCTCACAACTTCCTCAAAATCCGTAATATCGCTCCTACCACTAACCTGCCACATCCCCGTTATCCCAGGTTTAATTGCAAGCCTTACCTTGTGATGCGGTTCATACAAATTCGTCTCCGAAATCAGCGGCGGTCTCGTCCCCACAATGGACATATCCCCTTTCAGCACATTAAAGAACTGCGGGAACTCATCCAGACTCGTCCGTCTGATAAAGTCGCCCACTCCGGTCTTATGTGACCCATCCGGCAGCACCTTATTTCCAATTACTCTGGGGTCGAAGTCCATCTTGAACATTTTGCCATCGCCCAGTTTGTTCTCTTTCATAAGCTCGGCTTTCCGCGCTTCCGCATCCATGTACATGCTGCGGAATTTGTACATTTTGAATTTCTTTCCGTTCTTTCCCACACGTTCCTGGGAGAAGAAAATCGGACCTGGGGATGCCAGATAGATGGCGGGGCCAACGAAAATAGTAATGATTCCTGTGAAAATACAGCCAACCAGTCCGCCGCAGATGTCCATCAGGCGCTTCAGGAAAAGCTGTCCGAAGGATGCATAGTTCAGACTGGTGGTCAGAACTGTGTAGCTTCCAACCTTTTCCACAAACTGTCTTTTGCCAGTCTGGTTGGTGATTTTTGCAAGGTTCAGATGAACGGTTACACCGGTTTCGGTGAGCTTGTCGATAAGCCCGTCCGGATATGGCAGATTTTCGGAGATGACGATCAGCACCTCGTCAATCCACTCCTGACAGACATACATAGGCACGTCACTTTCGCCTGCCACAACAGGGACACCACAGATTTTCTCACCGGTACAGTCCTCATCGATCACAACCACTCCGGCAAGGGAATATCTGGCATAATTATTTTCCTGCATGCTGTGCACTACGTTCTCTGCTACCGCTTTGGAAGTGATGATTAGCAGCTTCTCGTCGCCGCCGTTTTCCATTTTTTTATGTAAGGAATTTTTCCAGATTTCTCTTATGGCATAGGTGAGGACCAGGTAGATCACAATTGTGGTGATCAGGATCATTCTGGAAAAGCTCTGGCCTTCCTGGATTATGAACAGGTAAGCGATTGCAAGAGCACCTACTGCCACAGCATTTTTCAAGGTGGAGACAAATTCCCTATAGTGACCTCTTTTCAGAACGCTTTTCATGGTGCCGGAGGTGAAGATCACCACCAGGTCTGCAAATCCAAGGAATATTGCCATATTTCGATACAAAATATCTCCATACACATTGAATCCGTACCCACGGAATGCATATGTCAAAATAAATGCCAGCTGCAGACAGACCATATCCAGAACAATAAAATCTGCATGTTTTAACCAGCCCTCTGAGTCCTTCCGATACATATTTTCCTTTTCCCTCCCAATTACTTTTCTTCCGTTCAGCTTAGGTAAATACAGCTGACAGAATCCTTCCATTCTCTAAAATGCAATGGCAAAATCTATTTTTCGTTTTATATTTATAACTTATCTAAATTTATATTTTCCCGCCAACGCTTCCCGGTTATGCTTTTTCTCAGGCATATTTAGGTCACATCACTCCTGATCTGTAACCACCGTTTATGCGTCAGCGGTATTATTTATTTCCAATTTCGACAAATTTCACCATTCCAGTCTTCTTAATAAAATACCACCCTGCCCTATTAGTGTCAACCCCCCCAGGTTTCTTTCTGGCCTTTCCGGCAAAGTTTGGTAATTTTATCCACTTAACCCGATTTTCCCACTGGTTTTTTCCACTACTTTTTCATAAAGTGTTTGATAAACAGGTACATGAGAATCACCATTGCCCCAAAGTACCCCAGCACTCCAAAAGCCGGAATTCCCATTATCTTCGGTGTCATGTCTGTGGTGCAGATAATACTGGAGCTGATCAGAAGTGCCATGACCCAAAGACCAAGCACAATATTCCGGATTAGGCGGCGCATCAGCCACGCCAGGTCATCGGAGGCGTGAAGGTCCAGATTGATCTTGGTCTGGCCTTTCATACAGCCCTGCAGGAAATCTGCTGCCAGCGCAGGGATATCCACGGCGCGGAGCATGGAGCGGTACAGCTTTTTCCCGGTGCCCTTCATCTGTTTTTTCCAGTTTCCTTCCTCCAGAAGGTTCCCTTTCAGACGGGCAGCTGCAATCTGTACCATATTGATCTCCGGACTGATATCTGCCAGTACCCCTTCCATATGCGTCAGTCCTCTTGCAAGCATGGTAAGGCCATGGGGCATGACGATCTTGTTCTCCTTCATTACGTCCATCAGATCTGTAAGGATTTCTACGATATCGATTTCGCCAAAATCTGCGGTGCCGTATTTCGCCATAAGGTCTCGGATGTCTGTGTAAAGGCGGCTCTGATTGGGTTTCCCCTTGAATTCTCCAAGAGCCAGCACTGCATCCTGGATTTTTCCAATGTCATTCAGTGCCACTCCTTCGATAGCCTGACCGATCAGCTCGCGGTCACGTTCATTCAGCCGTCCCATCATTCCCATGTCGATCCACACGATCTTACCGCCCTGGATCATCACATTTCCAGGATGGGGATCTGCGTGGAAAAAGCCGTCGTCCATAACCTGCTTGATAAAATTATCTACAAATTTGCTGCCGATCTCATCAAGGTCGTAGCCGCCTGCAAGAAGCTCTTCCTTATGGTCGATTGGAATACCATCAATGTATTCCATAACAAGGACGCTGGCCGTGGTATATTCCCTGTAAAGAATGGGCGTTTTCACAAATGCCACCTTTTTATTTTTCCTGGAAAATTCTTCCATGTTTGCCGCTTCCGTCAGGAAATTCATCTCTTCCTGGGTGACACGCCACAGCTCTTCCAGCACAAGATTCAGATCTACCGCTTCCTTGATGCTTACAGGGGGAAGGAGCTTCACCGCCTTTTTCATCAGTCCGATATCGCGGGCCATGATCTCGTAGATGCCCTTTCGCTGAACCTTTATCACAACTTCTTCGCCGGTTTTCAGGACGGCGCGGTGTACCTGGGCGATAGAGGCTGAGCCAAGGGGCTTCTCCTGGATTTCCTGAAATTCTTCCTGCCAGGGACAGCCAAATGCTTCCCGGAGGACTTCTTCAACTTCTGCAAATGGCATGGGGTCTACATCAGAGCAAAGCTTCATCAGCTCATCACAATAGCGCTTGGGCAAAATGTCTGAGCGCATGGACATGATCTGTCCCAGCTTGATGAAGGTGGGGCCGAGATCTGTGAGAATGAGGCGGAGCTTCTCCGGGGAGACGCCTCGGGTGATGGCATGCTTGTGGAGAACGGCTGTAATTTCTTTTAGCCTTTCTTTATACGTGCCGGTGTCTTTACCATTTGACTTCCTACCAGCTGTGCTGTTTTTCTCATTTTTATCCTGTTGGTTTTCCACTTCCAGATTCTTTCTTTGTGCCTGGTCTGCTTCTGCCTTCATCGTACTGTCATTCTTTGTCACGCCCATGTCGGTTCCCCTTACTGAAAAGGCAGGATTCGGGTACTCTTTCTCCTCATCCTGCCTTCATAAATTTCTTTATTTTGTTCCGCAATGCCGTTCAGGATTTCCTGCTGCACTTCTTAAACAAGGCAATACTATTTCTTTTTCGGAAAATGTTATTGCTTATTCCTGAGGGTCGTCCTCGTATTCTTCTTTGGCTTCCTCCACTTCTTCTGCCTCTTCCTCTTCTTCGGCAGTCTCCTCTGCGTCTACGTCTTTCGCCTGCATCTTGCTGATCTGCTCTTTCAGGGCGGCCAGCTGATCCGGGGTCATTTTGCCAAGGACTTCCTTCAGCTCATCCGGATTGGACGGCTTCAGGGTTACGTTTACGTTCTTCTTCACGCTCTCTTTGATATTGTGCTTCAGTTCCTGATTGAGAACCTTGCCCTGTTCTACAGTGAGCTCACCTTTCTTTACCAGTTCATCCAGAACTTCTTTGGATTTCTCTGCGGTCACTGCTGCAGTGCCGATTCCTGCAAGTAATATTTTTTTGATGCCTTCTCCAAGTTCCATAGTGTGTGCTCCTTTCTTATTTACAGCTGTATCTGCCAACTCCCTGTGGGATTTTCGTTTTCAGCAGATCGGACTTCTCATAAAAGTCCAAGAAATACCAGCCCTTTAGGTACGAAAATGATCAGTCCGGCGATGGCGGCCATGATGGCGGCGATCAGGACGGCGCCTGCTGCGGTGTCCTTGGCTATCTTCGCCAGGGGCTTGTACTCGCTGGTCACCAGATCCACCACGGATTCTACGGCGGTGTTCACAAGCTCCAGTGCCATCACCAGTCCGAAAAGGCCAAGACAGATGCACCATTCCACTGGGGAAAGCTTCAGGATGATGCCTGCGATCACTACCAGGACCGCCATGATACAGTGAATCTTCATGTTCCGTTCCTTGCGGATACAGGTGAAAATTCCTTCAAATGCGTATCCGAAACTTTTCGTAATTGGTGGTTTCTTTGGTGCTGTCATTTCGTACCCTTCCTGTCTGTTGGTTTGGGAGTAGTATAGCATATTTTGTGAGAAATTACTATAAATTTAGATAATTTTTACAATTTTCTCATTATTGCTGTACGAATTGCAAAAAGGGCAAGCTGCAAAACAGGCCTACCCTTACATACATTTTCTAAATATCCAGTTTACTAAAATCAATCACCAGGTTCTCATAGATTCCTGCTTTTACTGAATCCTGCAGTGTATATTGTTCCGTATCTCCTTTTTCAAAATTATATACAAATATCTGATTCTTAGCCGCATCTATGATCCAGTATTCTCTTACACCTGCTGTTCTGTATTTAAAAAGCTTCGTATAATAGTCCATTCGTTTACTTGCAGGAGAAACAATCTCAATAATCCAGTCTGGTGCACCATTGCAGCCTTGATCATCCAGTTTATCCGGGTCGCAAATCACTGAAATGTCTGGCTCTACATAAGTACTAGTCGTGTCATCCAGATATACTGCAAATGGAGCAGCATAGACTTCGCATTTCCCCTTATGGGAACGGATGTACTCAAGAATTCTGGCTGACAGTTCCATGGATATTTTCTGGTGTGTTCTGTTAGGTGGTGCCATATAGTATATATGTCCATCAATAAGCTCCGCTCTCTCCCCTTCTGGAAGAGCATATATATCATCTATTGTATAAACTTTTTCTTCGAGTAATGGCATTTAATCACTCCTTTTCGATGATTTCTATTACTTCTAAGTATATCGAAAGAACTCCTTCAAATCAACCATTTGAAAATGAATTTCCATTGAAATAAATCAAAAAGCAGTTTATAACTTTATATCTTTCTGCCGTTCTTTTAGTTTCTCCATAACCGTAGGATACCGCTTATAATCTGTATGTGGCAATGCCTGTGCCGCTACCATTAATTCCAGGAAATCCTCCACTTCGGCGAACTGAATATAAACCATTTCTTCCAGGATCTGGTCGATGTCAGTGAGAAGGCTCCGGTTCAGAAGTAGCTTCTGGGCTCCTTCCAGTGAGGAGTTTCCAGCGTTGATAATGTGGTCGCGATCCATATCGGGATACATGCCGATGGTGATGGCGGATTCTTTGGATACGTGTTTGCCAAATGCTCCTGCCACGTAGAAGCGGTCTGCCTGTTTTAAGTCAAGACCGGATTCACGGAGCATGATTTCGACCATGGTGTGAGCGGCGGATTTGGTGCGGATAAATTCGTCGATGTCCTTCTGGTAGAAGTACAGACCTGGGGCATATTTCACACAGAGCTGATTGTCTCTCTCCTGGATAAGAGGGCTTTTCTCCAGAGAAAGCTTGCCGCGAATGTCGATCCAGCCTTCCAGGAAAAGCTCTGCGATCAGGTCTATGATGCCGGAACCGCAGATTCCCTGAGGTTCTTCACTTGATGAATTATCCTCATGATTACCTGAATTTTTCTCATGGCTTCCTGAATCTTCCTCATGCCTTCCAATCACATGCACATAAATATTTCCATCTCTTATCTTCACTTCATCCACAGCGCCAACGTCTGCCCGCATTCCGGTGCGCACCACACCTCCCTCCAGTGCCGGGCCTGCTGCTCCTGCACCGCAGAGAAGGAATTCTTTATTTCCGATCACCAGCTCGCCGTTGGTTCCGATGTCGAAGAAAACACTAATCTCGTTTTTCTTGTATAATTCGGTATCGATCATGCCGCTGATAATATCACCACCAAGGTAGTTTGACTTGGCAGGGTAACAATAAACGTAGCCTTTCAGCGGAATGTCCAGATCGCGCGCCAATTGAAAGCCGGGGCAGTCGGCATGAACTGCGTGTGGGGTGTAGAAGACGCAGAAGGCATCCATTCCAAGAAGGAAGTGAATCATGGTGGTGTTGCCCGCGATTACCATGGAGAGCGCGGAGTGGCTTGCATCCAACTTATCCATGCATTCACAAATGGATTCCACTGTAGCCCGCCGCACTTCTTCCAGCTTTTCCCTATTATCTTTACAGTAAAAAATCCTGGACAGAATATCTGTCCCCCACTGGATCTGCTTATTGAAGCAGCTGACCTCTTTCAAAATCTCTCCACTGTTGCAGTCCAGAAGTCTCGCGACCACAGTGGTACTTCCCAGATCCACCGCCAGCCCATAATGCTGCGCGGTGGTATCTCCTTCCTCAATCTCCACCATTTCCCAGTTTTCCCCATTCCAAGCAAGGGAAACCGTTATTTTCCACTTTGCGTTGTCCAGCAAGGGGTATAACTTCCGCAAAATATGGACAGGTATATGAACTCGCTCTTCCACACCTGCTGCCGCCAGGCTATCCAGGATCCGCTGCTGATCTGAGCGGGGATCGTCTTCGGTTGGGAGAGGGAGTTCGAGATATCGTTTTTGGCTGAGTCCGTTCATCGTTTTTCAGCTCCTTATTCTTTACTCATTTTGAGTGTATTTATATATTCTATTCCTTCTTTGGATATTTTTTATTGACGTAATTCGAATTATTCTATATAATAAATATATGTATTTCAAATTTAATATATTTTCCCGAGCAGTTGGGGGACGTGCTCTCACCCATCCGAGTTTTTATGGAGGAGGTGATACTTATGTCAACCTATGAAGAATTTATGGTTATTTTAACCGCAGGTATTTTACTTGTTTCTATTCCAGAGCATGTTTGAAAAAGGCTTTCTGCAAGATGTGCGTCACAATTTGTGGGAGATTTTGCCCGGATGAGGGCGCCGTAGCGGGCTACGGCAACCGAATTCGGACAAAATATACCGCAAAGTGGGGCGTGCAGATTGCAGGAATGCTTTTTCAAACAGGCTCTGGAATTCGCCATACATAAGAAATAGCCGTCCTAACCCTGGAAAAGTTGCGGAACGGCTATCTCAATAGTCAACACCCAATATAACAGGATCAGGTAGAGAGCATCTACCTTCCAACTGTTCTGGTGAGTATATTATATCTATTCTATATGATTTTGTCAATCAATAATAGAAAATGGAGGGATTTTTATCATGACTTTTGGAAAAAGACTTATGCAGCTGCGTAAAGAACATGGTTATCGCAATCGCGACACTTTCGCGGCTGAGCTTGGCATTCCCGCCAACACTTTGCGCAATTACGAAATGGACATTCGGGAACCTGGCTTTCCATTTCTTATAAAGATATCGCAGTTTTTTCACGTCTCTACCGATTACCTGTTAGGATTAACGGAAGAAAGAGCGACTACAGCTGTCGATGTTCAATCCCTCTCCGAACAGCAGCTTATCGAGAAATATCGTCTTCTTGACTGCACTGGAAAAGAACTTGTAGATTACACAATTGCCATTGAATTAAAGCGAACCACCTTATTGGAAAATCAAAAAAACCGCATTCTCCATTATGAGCAAGCGTTTAATTTCTTAAAACAGTCATAATCGTTTTATGCATTTTCTATATACTTCTATAGCCAGCAGTGGACTATCTCAAAAAACTCCCCACCAATCATCCAGTGGGGAGTTTCTCTATTCCAGTAATCTTTATTTCGCAACAAAGTTTACGATCTTATTCGGTACATAAATCTCTTTTACAAGAGTCTTGCCTTCCAGGAAGGAAGCTACTCTCTCGTCCTTCTTCGCCAGCTCAAGAGCTTCCTCTTTCGCACAGCCGTTCGGGATTACGATGGTTCCACGAACCTTACCATTGACCTGGACACCGATTTCTATGGAGTCCTCTACAGTCTTGCTCTCTTCATATTCCGGCCACTGGGAAAGGGAAAGTAAGCCTTCTCCGCCGATGGTCTCCCAGATTTCCTCGCAAAGATGAGGTGCAAACGGGCAAAGGAGCTTGATGAAGATCACAAGGTCATCCTTGCTGATCTTGCCAACTGCATAAATCTCGTTGATAAGAGTCATCAGGCAGGCAATTGCAGTGTTGAACTTCATAGCCTCGATATCGGAGGATACCTTCTTGATTGCCTTATGGATCTTAACCTCCATATCCTTGGCTGCCGGCTCCTCTGTCATGATATCGGTCAGTCCTGCAACTCTCTCAAGGAAACGCTTGCAGCCTCTTACGGAGCTGTCGTTCCACGGAGCAGCTGCGCCGTAGTCACCCATGAAGAGAACGTAGGTACGAAGTGCATCTGCACCATACTCATTTACAATATCAAGCGGATCAACAACGTTGCCCTTGGATTTACTCATCTTGTCGCCGTCTGAGCCAAGGATCATACCCTGTGCAGAACGTTTCGCATATGGCTCCGGAGTATTGACAATTCCCATGTCATACAGGAAATGATGCCAGAATCTGGAGTAAATCATATGTCTGGTTACATGCTCCATACCGCCATTGTACCAGTCAACCGGCATCCAGTATTCCATCTTCTTGCGGTCTGCAAGAGCTTCTGTATTGTGTGGATCCACATAACGAAGGAAATACCAGGAAGATCCAGCCCACTGTGGCATGGTATCCGTCTCTCTCTTGGCATCGCCGCCGCATTTCGGGCATTTGCAGTTTACGAAGGAATCAATCTTTGCAAGTGGAGACTGTCCGTCCTCACCTGGCTGGAAATCCTTGATCTTCGGCAGACGAAGCGGAAGCTCCTCATATGGAACTGCTACATCACCGCACTGCGGACAATGAACGATCGGGATTGGCTCGCCCCAGTATCTCTGACGGTTAAATGCCCAGTCTTTCATCTTGTACTGAACGCCAGCTTTACCAATGCCCTTCTTCTCAAGCTCTTCCAGCATGCGCTTGATGGAATCCTTCTTATTTGTATAGCCATTCAGGAAATCGGAGTTAATCATCTCGCCATCACCTGTGTAGGCTTCTTTCTCAATATCGCCGCCCTTGATAACCTGGATAATGTCAATACCAAATTTCTTGGCGAAATCATAGTCTCTCTGGTCATGTGCTGGTACCGCCATGATCGCGCCGGTACCATATCCCATCATTACATAGTCTGCAATGTAGATTGGGATCTTCTTGCCATTTACAGGATTTACGCCCTCAAGTCCCTGGATGCATACACCTGTTTTCTCTTTTACAAGCTGGGTTCTCTCGAACTCAGTCTTCTTCGCACACTCTTCACGGTAAGCCTTGATCTCATCCATGTTGGTAATGCGGTCAGCATATTTGTCGATCAGCGGATGCTCCGGTGCGATAACCATGAAGGTTACACCAAACAGGGTATCTGGTCTGGTGGTGTAAATCTGCAGTGTCTCATCAATTCCGTCAACTGCAAAGTTTACGAAAGCACCTGTGGATTTACCGATCCAGTTTACCTGCTGCTGCTTGATGTTCGCCGGATAATCCACATCCTCCAGTCCCTCAAGAAGCTTGTCTGCATACTGGGTGATTCTTAAATACCAGACATCCTTGGACTTCTGGATAACGTCGCTGTGGCAGATATCGCATTTGCCGCCCTGACTGTCCTCATTGGAAAGAACAACCTTACAGGATGGGCAATAGTTAACTAATGTCTTATCACGGAAAACAAGTCCGTTCTCAAACATTTTCAGGAAAATCCACTGGGTCCATTTATAGAAATCTTCCTGTGTGGTATCGATCACACGGCTCCAGTCAAAGGAGAATCCAACACTCTTCAGCTGATTAGTGAATTTCGCAATGTTCTGGTCTGTGATCTCACGAGGATGTGTATTCGTCTTAATCGCATAATTCTCAGTAGGAAGTCCGAATGCATCGAATCCGATGGGGAACAGTACATTGTATCCCTGCATTCTTCTCTTTCTGGAAAGTACCTCGATACTGGAATATGCCTTAATATGTCCAACGTGCATTCCCGCACCACTTGGGTATGGGAACTCTACAAGGCCGTAGAATTTCGGTTTATCACTTCCGTCAACAGCTTTAAATGCCTGCTGCTCTTCCCACTTTTTCTGCCATTTCGGCTCAATTTTCTTAAAATTGTGTTTCATTGATGGTTCCTCCACATTTATTGTGCCTGTCATAACTGTTCAATGCCTTCACAGTTATTGCCTATCATAACTGTTTAATACCTTCACAGCTATTGCCTGTCAACAAAATAACCGTCGGCTGATCTGCCTGTTTATCGCGCAGATCAGGCACGTTATTTTGCAAAAATCCTTTTACCATTCTAATCCAACATAGTGGTTTTGTCAACGAGAAACCGCCTCTATTGCGGCCTGAAGCTGATTATCCTCGTCATGGGTATAATCCGTCCGGTTTAAAAGGCTGGCATCCAGTTTTACCTCCACATCCGGTGTGATTCCCACCTTGTGGATATCATTGCCCTTGGGGGTAAAATATTTCGCTGTAGTCAGCTTCACCGCACTTCCATCAGAGAGCTGGCGGATGCTCTGAACGATTCCCTTTCCATAAGTGGTGGTTCCCACAATCGTTCCAATCTCATAATCCTTCACAGCTCCGGCAAAAATCTCCGATGCACTGGCGCTGTTCTCATTTACCAGCACTGCCAGAGGAATGTCGATCGGGGTGTCTCCGTCACACTTCATCTCCTGTTTTTCCCCATATTTGTCCTCTGTATACACGATCAGTCCTTCGGGCAGAATCTGGCGCAACACATCGCACACAGAAGAAAGCACCCCACCTGGATTGTCACGAAGATCCACGATCAGCTTCTCCATGCCTTTTGCCTGAAGATCTTTGTAAGCATCCTCAAACTGCTGGGGTGTCACCATGGTAAACTCTGTAATTCGCAAATACCCTATAGAATCCTCCAGCATTTCATAAGAAACAGTGGGCAGCTCCACATCGCTCAAAGTCACTGTAATTTCTTCCGGTTCATCTGCCTCCTGATGATAAACGGTCAGAATAGAAGTACCGTCCTCCTTTTCCCGTATCATCTTTGAGACCTCAGCAGGCGTCATTTCCGTTACATCCGTTCCGTTCACAGCCGTGATCACATCATTCGCCTTCAGCCCGGCCTCATCTGCCGGACTGCCCTCATAACAATCCACCACCAGAATACCACCCTCCGTATTTTGGGTAATGCTCACGCCGATTCCAGAGTAAGAGCCCTCGGTGTCTCTCATCTCCTCCTCGTATTCTTCCTCCGTATAATATCTGGAATACGGATCCCCCAGCCCATAAAGAAGCCCGGTATAAATCCCCTCCTTCAGCGAATCCTCATCCACATCTTCCAGATAATTCTGATCTATAATATCTTCCAGATACTTAATCTTCTGGGTAACTGCCACATCCGACAGTACATTACTTCCCGCACGTCCCGCTTTCTGAAGCCCCACATATCCCCCGCCCAGCACCAGGGATGCGCAAAGTACACCAGTTATGGCTCCCTTTAAAAATTGTTTATCTGCCATCTATATTTCTCCTTATTTTCGCTATACAAGTTCTATCCAACCAGCAGCATTTGGGCAACTGATATTCCTAAGCAAGTCATTTCAGGTGCGCCCTTAGCGCAGGTGAGATCCGATGGTTACGAAGACTTAGACGCGAGGGCTCTCCCGAGCGTCTTAGTCGCAGTTACCAGCTAGCTCGCCGGAGCGTTGCACCGACTTGCGTGGAATATCATTTGCCCAAATGCGTCCGCCCTGAATACCCTCTCTATCTCTTTATACAAAAGGACTGCCAGATCTCTCCAGCAGCCCCCATATCCTCTTCTCATATTCTGGCGGAATGCGAATAACCGCCCTTATTGTAAAACAGAACTCTCACACCTTCAAGTGTTTTCTTGTAGTAATAAAGCTTCCCACAAGACCAATTCCAATTCCCAGTGCCAGCGCCACCGGAACCAGTGTCTGGTAGATCTGTCCAACCGGAATGAAATCTACAACACCCAGAAGTACGCTGAACTTGGTATATACATAGGTTACCACATTATTGTAACAGAAATACAAAATGATCAGTGGAATTCCCGCACCGATCAGTCCCAGGATCATACCCTCCAGAAGGAACGGAGCACGTACAAAACTATCGGTAGCACCAATATATTTCATAATTCCGATCTCATCCTTACGAACTGTAATACCAACGGAAATGGTATTACTGATCAGGAAAATGGCAATCAACAGCAGGATCACGATCACTGCCACAGATACATAGGAAACAATACGGTTAATGGAACCAAGAGTCTTGGCAGCCTGCTCAGACTGATTAACCTCTCGTACATTATCCAGTGTCTTGATATAGGCAACCAATTCAGACTGTTTCTCAATGTTGTTCATATACACACGGTAGTTGGATGAATTTGCCAGCGGGTTATCATCCTTGAAACCGTCTGCTGCCTCAGAGTCATCACCGAAGTATTCCTGCTTCATCTTCTCCCAGGCTTCATCACCGGACTCAAACTCAATCTTGGAAACCTCCGGGCGCTGCCTGATCAGTTCTCCAACTGCATCCATCTGCTCCTGTGTGGTTCCTTCATTAAAAAGCACTGTGATCGGCACATCTTCCTCAACCTTATGCGCCAGCGTATTCACATTATTTACAATGGAAAAGAAAATTCCGAAAAGAAAAATACATGCTGCCATCGTAATAATAGAAGCAATGGAAAACATGAAATTTCTCTTGATGTTCTTGATACCCTGCTTCAGAGTATACCAGATGGTACTAGGCCTCATAATATTCTCCCTCTTTCTCGTCGCTGATGATCACTCCATTATGCATGGTCAGTACACGCTTCTTCATGGAATTGACAATCTCTTTATTGTGGGTTACTACCAGAACGGTGGTTCCACGCTGGTTGATCTCCTCAAGGAGCTTCATGATCTCCTCGGATGTCTTCGGATCAAGATTACCAGTAGGCTCGTCTGCAAGAAGGATGTCCGGGCGGTTTACAATCGCCCTGGCAAGGGCAACTCTCTGCTGCTCTCCACCTGACAGCTCGTCCGGGTACGCCTTGTATTTCCCTGCAAGTCCAACCTCCTGAAGTACCTCCGGAACTCTCTTGCGGATAACTCTGGTGGGACGGTTCACAACACGCTGTGCAAAAGCTACATTCTCATACACATCCCTGTCCTTCAGAAGACGGAAGTCCTGGAATACGACGCCAAGCTTACGGCGGTATTTGGCCACACGGCGGTGCTTCATTCCCTCAAGCTTCTCTCCGCTTACGATAATCGTACCGGATGTGGAATCCAGTTCCTTCAAAAGCAGTTTGATCAGCGTGGATTTACCGGAACCGCTATTTCCTACTATAAATACGAATTCACCTTTATCTACATGGAGATTGGCGTGATTCACTGCCGGCAGTCCCGGTCCATAGGACTTGCTCACATCTATCAGATCAATCATGATATCCTCCTAAATTTTTCATGTAAAAATTCAATTCAGCAGTTTGCTTAATTTTTATGTAACATTATTGTAATATATGTCTGGTAAAAATGCAACCTTATTTTTTGCAGTACCTTATTATACCAGAGAAAACCAAGAACGCAATAGATTTCACAAAGGAAACACAAAGCAGGTCCAGGAATGATTTTTCAAACAGGCTCTAGTCCAGCACAAAGATGAAAAATGCCTGCCACAAACAAATGCAGCAGGCACAGAAATTACAAATATGAAACTTAATACTCCAGAGTCTCCATATACTTCATGTATCTTACAACCATCAGCGCGATCTTGAATGTGATCGCATCCTCGAATACACGAAGGTCAAGTCCGGTGCTCTTCTGGAGCTTGTCCAGACGATAAACCAGAGTATTACGGTGAATGTAAAGCTGTCTGGAGGTCTCGGATACATTCAGGCTGTTCTCAAAGAACTTGTCGATGGTAACCAGAGTCTCCTCGTCGAAATCATCCGGGGACTTGCCGCCGAAGATCTCCTTAATGAACATCTTGCACAGCGGGATCGGAAGCTGATAGATCAGACGGCCTATTCCAAGAGAGCTGTAAGCAATAACGTCCTTCTCAGGTGAGAAAATCTTGCCTACATCAAGAGCCATTCTGGCTTCCTTGTAGGAACGGGAAACTTCCTTCAGCTCGCTTACGATAGTTCCGTATGCAATATGTGTAGTATTCTCTTTCTCAAGTCCTAAGGTATCAAGGATGGTCTGGGCAAGCTTGTCCATCTCCTCGTATCCTTCGTTCTCCTCAAGTTCCTTGACAATGATAATGCTCTTCTCATCAACAGCTGTGATAAAGTCCTTGCTCTTGCCGCCGAACAGACTCTTCACGCTCTCCATGGAGCTGTGCTCTCTCTCCTGCTCAAGCTCCAGGATCATAACCACCCGTCGAACATCAGCATCAATATGAAGCTTCTTCGCACGATTATAAATATCTACCAGAAGCAGGTTATCAAGAAGCAGGTTCTTAATGAAGCTGTCCTTGTCAAAACGCTCCTTATATGCAACGATCAGGCTCTGGATCTGGAAAGCGGCAAGCTTTCCTACCATATAAGTATCTTCATCTTCTCCGTGGGCGACCAGAATGTATTCCAGCTGGTAATCATCACAGACCTTGAAATACTGATAACCTTTCACAAGCTGGCTGGCAGCCTGGGATTCCACAAATGCCTGAATATCCTGTGGCTGAATCTCAAATTCACTGTAGGTGGACGCCAGTGTCTTGCCATCTGTGTCAATAATGCAAAACTCCGTCCTGGATATCTCCCTGAGCCCCTCAAGTGTATTCTGCAGTACCTGATTTGATATCATTACCCTTCCGTCCCTTCTTGTAAATTATAGGGCTACTGGTCTCACAGCTGTCAATGTATTCCAGGATAGTGAAAACATTGTCAAAGAGAGCAGTAACATTATATGTTCGCCGGTATACCCGGCATGAATCGCTGTCCATTAGTGCCAAAATTCGCGGTCTCAAATCTGTAATATTGCACAAAACCTCAGACAGTCTTAGGAAAATCTACTGATTCCAAAAATTCATGAACCTATTTTAATACAAAATCACCAAAAAAGGAAGAGGAAAGTAGAAAAAATTTACAAATTTCCAGCATATTTTTTTAACTTTTTCTATATCACTCCAATTTCAAGCCCTATTTTCCCCTTTTTTTGCGGTGCGCAAAAGGCTTTGGTAAAGTTTTCCTTTTTACTTACGTTCAATAAATCCCTCACCATGGACTTCACGCACGTCAGACACGATCACAAAAGCATCTGGGTCAATATGGTCCACCAGCTCTTTCAATGCCACGATCTCCTTGCGTCCCACAACGCAGTAAAGAAGCAGCTTGTCCTGGCCGGAGTACATTCCCTTTCCGTGGATTCCGGTCACGCCGCGATCCAGTTTGTCCATAATTTCTCTGGAAATCTCGTCAGGCTTGCTGGTAATGATATACGCCTGTTTGGAAAATTTCAAACCTTCGATCATGCTGTCAGATACCTTTGTCACAAGGTAAACGGCGATGATGGCATAAAGTGCTTTCTGCACACCGAACACATACATACCTACAAGTACAATGGCTCCGTCAATAAACTGCATAATCTGGGCAATGGAGTAATGGCGGAGCTTCCGCTGAAGCAGTGCCGCCATCATGTCTGTGCCCCCGGTAGTTCCTCTTCCAAGAAACACAAGTCCGATTCCAATTCCCTGGATCACACCACCATAAACGGCTGCCAGCAAAAGATCATTTCCTGCAATGTCAAATGCCGGAAGAACCGCCAGCCAGAATGACAGGCAGATTTCTCCCACCAGTGCCCTTTTCACAAACTGGAATCCACTAAGCTTCATTCCAATCAGAAACAGCGGGATATTCAGACTTAAGTTCGTGATCCACAGTGGGATGCCTCCCGGCACGACTCCCTCTGTCCACTCTTTTACCAGGATCGCAATACCGGAAAAGCCTCCGGTTACCATACCGGACATATCGAAAACACTGTTTATGGCAGTTGCCATAAGGGCTGTACCAACAATGATCATCAGATAATCCAGGAAGGCAGCTTTTTTGTTATTTTGAAACATGGCGTTACCTCCGTATTCTGCTTTCTTATTCATCATCCTCCAATTGCTTTGTAAGATATCTTCCAACGATTTTGGAAAATCCGGTAATATTCCGGATATATGCAAAATCCTTTCCAAAAATCTTCTTCTCCGTCGCCAGATCTTTCTCTTCCCCGGCGAAAACACCCAGCACGCTCACTCCCTGGCTGCGCAGCTTACGGATCTGGGCTGCAGTGTCGGTAATTGCATACTTCCCATGATACGGTGCCGGATTCTTCGCATTGGGACGATTGACAATAACATCGTAAGGACGTCCATCACTGAGAATGATCAGAATCTTTTTCTCTTCCTCCCGGTTCAGAAGGCCGTATCCTGCTGCCCGGATGGCAAGTCCGTCACGGTTGTTGGATGATGTTACATAGTTAAATATATTTTCATTTGCACTTCTTTGGTCGTCATATTCTCTGAAGCGGTGGAGAATGGTATAGTCCCAGAAGGTGCAGTAGCTCATCACTCTGTGGGGCAGCTCTGCATTGCTAAGTGCCTCGCTGATAATGTAGGCCTGCAGCGCTACCTCGCCCTGGCGGCTCATCTGGGAACCACTGGCATCGATCAGCACATCCACCACAAAATCAGAAGAATCCCCCTTCAATTCCCGCCTAAAAACCTGTGCATCACTGCTTCTTCCAAGCCGCCACAGCCTTGATGGAACAATCATTCCTCTGTCTGAAAGAATCTCCTGATTTTCACTTTTGATGACCAGTGACTTTTTCAGCATTTCTGTGAGAAGGGCGATATTCCGCTTCACAATGCGGTGTTTGTCATGATAAAGCCAGATATTCTTATTTTTCAACCTTTTTGCATATTCATACTGGTAATTTCGTTTTACCGGACTTTTCAGAATTCCCTCAGTAAAATACAGGCTGCAGTCGCTGTGAATGTCACGGCACATCAGCTGGTTCATCCGCTTCTCTTCCAGCTCGCTCAGATAAGTTTTTCCAAAATTCAGTTCCACATAGGTGTGGGCTTTTTCCAAAGCCTCCGGAGGCAGAACTGTAATTTTCTGTTTCGATTGCCGTTCCTCTTCCATCTCCCGGGTGACATCCGCATTCTCCATACCCGCCACATTGGAGGTAAGCTGCTCCATATAGCTTTCCAATGCATCCTCATACATTTCTTCGGAAAGATAGTCGTGCCAGTCAAACTCCGTCAGATCTTCCATAGTGACAGCAAGCACCTGCTCAAGGGTTGCCTTTTGGGAAAAGTCGGGGTCAGCGACTTCATTGTATACTGTGTCTATGATGCGGATTAAAGACATTGTATCCGTAGTCTCTGCTGCGCCAGAAATTAAGTCAATATAGTGATAGATTCCTTTGTGTTTTCTATCTTTTTGTTTGTTTTCTGTTATATTTGTTATAGTTTTATTTGATACATACGCATTTCCTGCTATTCTTCCATTCGATGCATCCGCATTTCCTGTTATTATTCCATTTAATATGCCCGCATTTTCCACACTATCCGCCGATTTTTCCTCATTTCCGGAATCATCCGGCGGATTCTTCTTTTTCAAAGAAGTATTTTCACCTCTGTCAATCCGCCTTCTCAGCAGATTCACTCTCAGATAGCCCAGCTTATCTGCTGCCGACGGCATAGTCTCATATTCCTGATCCAGTATGTCCTCGCAGGCTTTCCTCTGCATCTCCCAGATCCCAGGGCGCTGTTCACAGATCCGTTCTCCGATGGCTTCTTCAATACAGAGCTGCGAAACAAAGGTAAGCGCAGCTTCATCCGCGCCCATGAAGATTTTTTTCACCAGATACATTCCCAGAAAATCTTTATCGAAGAATTTCGCCAATGCGCCCTGCTTAATTCCATCATACAATGCAATATCCTTTGACCTGAGGAACAGGGAAACATCCGGCTTCATCTGCTGGGTGTAGTCCCCACTGATGGTCCAGAGCAGATTTCGGATACGGTTTTCCTGCTCTAATTGATAATCCTGGAGATTCAGTTCTTCACAGTTATCCTCTCTTGCCTGAAAATTTTCGCTTTTCTCCGCTACAGGTACTTCCATTGAAACTTTTTCTGATTTCTTATCCCCAGCTGCAATTTTAATTTTTTCTTTCCCAATAGCTGATTTCTTCAAAAATTCCTCTGCATCTTCAAGATCAACCAATTTGGCAGAAATTTTTAAAGATTCGTTTTCTTTATTCTCCATAAACATCTTCCCGGGTCCAGCCCTGTGGAATTCTGGTTCGCACCACATCCTCCACGATTTCCTTCTCAAACACATCAAATGTTTTATTCACAATGCCCATGCGTACCGCCTGCCATGGGGAAAGCCCAGTACGCACGATCTTCATGGCAGCAAGCAGGCCGCGAAGATCCAGTGGCTTTGTGGAAATCTCACTGTTCATGGATTTCTGCTGCAGATCCAGAAATACTCCCATAAACTGCTCCACAGCCTCTTTCTTTGCATCCGGGAACATCCTGTTGAAAATAAAACCAAGCGTTTCCTCATTCTGCGCCGGCATGTCGATCACCAGGAAACGGGAAACCAGAGCCTCATTCAGCTCCTTTGTTCCGGCATACCCGTAATTCATGGTTCCAATAAATCTTGCCGCCGGGTGAAGGTCTATTTTGTCATATCCTGGCACATCAATGGACCGGCGGTAATCCAATGTGGCGTGAAGTACAGAAACCGCATCATTCTTCGCCATATTGATCTCATCCAGAATACCGAATCCGCCTTCCTCTGCGCACTGGTAAATACTTCCCTTACGCAGCTTCACCTGATTATCCACGAAAGTATCTGTTCCAATCAGGTCACCGCTGTTTGTATTCACATGGAAGGACACGTTATACACCGGTCTCCCGAAAATATATGCCAGATTCTCTGCCAGCACATTCTTTCCCGTAGCCTTCGGTCCTGCCAGAAGCAGATTCTCCTGCTCCAGCACCGCTGCCATGGCCATCTCCAATGTTTCCTTCCCATAAAATGGCAGCGCCGGCTTTATCCGTCTATGCTTCGCTTCCTCTGAAACGCCATATTCCTGTCGAAACTCTTCCGCCGCCTTAATAAGCGCCGCACTGACACCCTGTTCCTCTAAAAAATCAAATTCACTCATCTTATTCCTGCTTTCACTTTACCTCTTTATTTTTCCTGCTTTCACTTTACCTCTTTAATAGAAAAGAGGACTGCGGCTGCAGTCCTCCTGATCACTTTACGGCTCAAACACCAGATCTCCATAAGATGGCATCGGCCACATATCTTTATCCACTAACATTTCCAGTTCGTCAACCGGCTCTCTTAATTTCTCCATTGCCGGAACCAGTTTCTCTCTGCAGAACACTGCTCTGTCACGTCCTTCCGGATGCGTCTCGATCTGATCTATCAGCTTGCTCAGCTTATTCATGGTACTGTTCACTTCTTTCAGAAGCTTGCTTGCTTTCTTCAGAAGATCCATCTGAACACTCACGTCAATTGGTCCAACTGCCTTCACTTGATTGATGGACTCTGCCAGTACAGTTGTATACTTGATGACTGCCGGAATGATCTGCTTGGTTGCCATGTCCACCATGGTTTTCGCTTCGATGTTAATTGCTTTCGCATAAATCTCATACTGGATCTCCGCTCTGGACTCCAGTTCAGTCTTTGTAAATACTCCAAATTCTCCAAACAGTTCTACAGCCTTATCTGTAGTAAGTGCCGGAATGGCATCTACCATAGATGTCAGAACAGGAAGTCCACGGCGGCGTGCCTCTTTTTCCCATTCAGGAGCGTAGCCATTGCCGTTAAATACGATTCTCTGATGCTGGGTAGCATATTCCTTGATCAGATCATGGACTGCCAGATCAAAGTCTTCTGCGCTCTCCAGAACATTGCAGGCTTCCTTAAACGCCTCAGCAGTAATGGTATTCAGCACCACATTGCATGCGGAAATGGAATCCTTGGAACCAACCATACGGAACTCGAATTTATTGCCGGTAAAGGCAAAGGGTGAAGTACGGTTACGGTCTGTCGCATCCTTCATGAAATCCGGAAGCGTCTTAACGCCTGTATCCATTTTCTCCCCGGTCTTACTTCTTGTAGCAGTACCAGTGCTGATCAGCTGCTCCAGCACATCCTCAAGCTGCTCTCCAAGGAAAACCGAAATAACAGCTGGCGGAGCCTCATGACCGCCAAGGCGCTGGTCATTTCCAACATCTGCTGCGGACTCACGAAGAAGATCTGCATGCTTGTCAACTGCTTTCAGGATACAGGTCAGAACCAGAAGGAACTGAATGTTCTCATGTGGTGTCTTCCCCGGCTCCAGAAGATTAATTCCGTCATCAGTAGTCAGGGACCAGTTATTGTGCTTACCGGAACCATTCAAGCCTGCAAAAGGTTTCTCGTGAAGCAGACAGCGCATGCCGTGACGGCTTGCCACCTTTTTCAGGATACGCATCATGATCTGGTTGTGATCTGCTGCAATATTAACAGGTGCATAGATCGGCGCAAGCTCATGCTGTGCCGGTGCAACCTCATTATGCTGGGTCTTGGCTGTAACTCCCAGCTTCCAGCACTCTTCATTTACTTCTTTCATATATGCGGAAACTCTCTGACGGATGGTTCCGAAATAATGGTCATCCATCTCCTGTCCTTTCGGAGGCATGGCTCCGAAAAGAGTGCGTCCGGTGTAAACCAGATCCTTTCTCTGCATATATTTCTCTTTATCAACAAGGAAATACTCCTGCTCTGCACCAACAGATGGTGTCACCCGTTTGGAGGTCGTATTTCCGAAAAGTCTGAGAAGTCTTAATGCCTGTGTATTGATGGCTTCCATAGAACGAAGAAGCGGTGTCTTCTGATCCAGCGCTTCTCCTGTATAGGAACAGAAAGCGGTAGGAATGCATAAGGTTCCACCTGCTGCATCATGTCTTACAAAAGCCGGTGAGGTACAATCCCATGTTGTATAGCCTCTTGCCTCAAAGGTGGCACGAAGTCCGCCAGATGGAAAAGAAGATGCATCCGGCTCTCCCTTGATCAGCTCTTTACCGGAAAAGCTCTGAAGGACTTTTCCATTCTCCATAGGTGCGGTGATAAATGCATCGTGCTTCTCTGCAGTTACGCCTGTAAGGGGCTGAAACCAGTGACTATAATGAGTGGCACCCTTCTCGATGGCCCATTCCTTCATCTCGTGGGCAACCACATCTGCAACCTCCATGGAAAGCTCCTTGCCCTCTTCAATGGTTTTCTTCAGCTCTTTGTAAACCTTCTTCGGCAGACGGTCCTGCATGACGGAATCATTGAATACATCACATCCGAATAATTCCTTCACATTAACATAATCTCCCATTGTTCCTCTCCTCTCGTTCATCTCGCTGCTTATTTCCCCAGGCTGCCATTTATCTGCGGTACCTTCTCTCCATAAACAACGATTCATCACACATTACTGGTTCTTATTTTTTCACATGTAAGCACTCAATGCTTTCACAGGTGCAAGGCAAAAAACGCGCAAAAATTCTCTCTGGTGATACCAGCCGGTCTCACCCTGTTTACTTGTCGCTCTTCAGGCAAAGGTTCAGCGCCTGCTGCAGGTTCTCAATCTCTACCAGCCTTGGACTTCCGCCGTACTCACCATCCAGTGTCCATGCTACTTCTTCCTCTGCTTCAACTGTAAGCTTCCGTGCCTTGAAAGAATAGATCAGGTCAGAATTGTCCTCCATGTTGAGAAGATTCCGGACAATCTCCTGCATTTCCAGCGGGTTCTTAGGCTGTACGATCAAAGTGACCTCAAAAAGGCCATCATTCATATCCACATCCTTGGTCAGGTTCTTAAATCCGCCCACAGATCTGGAATTGGTGACCATGCCGTAGATAAAATTATCTTCGATCACACCATTCTCTGTTGTCACTTTCATATGGTAAGCCTTGATATCCAGAAGTCTCTTGGCACCTTCCAGGACATAAGCAAGATGGCCCAGAATGTTCTTCAGATCCTGGCTTGTCTCATAAGACACATCTGTAAAAAGACCAAAAGCAGCTACATAGGCAAAAGTCTGGCTGTTAAATCTGCCTACATCGCATCTGTAAATCTCTTCCTTCATGATCATAGATGCCGCATCCAGCATATTTTTCGGCATAAAAAGGCTGTTGGCAAAGTCATTGGTGCTTCCTGCCGGTATGTATCCGACCGGAACCTTGCTTCCCACCTCGGTAATTCCTGTAACCACTTCATCCAGCGTGCCGTCACCGCCGCTGCAGACGATCAGATCCACCTTGTCTGCATATTTCTTCACCTGTTCATAGGCATCCTTCGGGGCCTGAGTTGCGCGGATGATCACCTCATAACCGCCTTTATTAAAGATATCTACTATATCCATCAGAGATGTCTTGATCTTGCCCTTCCCTGCTTTGGGATTAAAAATAAATACCAGTTTTTTCTCCAACTTCATTCCTCTTTTTCATTACCATTTATTTTACACATAAAATCAATTCACATATGATACTATAAAAAAAAGAGGGCAAAATGTCAACGCTTTTGCCCTCTTTTATAGTCTTTTTAGAATTAAAACAAGCTAAATTTTTTTGGTCTGTTCTGCTTATTTTTGGAAAAACTGAAGCATTTCTTTTCCATTTTTTATATTCTTCCTGCTTAAGCCTCACGCACAGCGTCTTTCATAGACTTTACATAATCCTTTACATATGGGACGCAGTTTTCTCCATGTGCGGCACAAATTTTCACAATGGCGGAGCCTACAATCGCACCGTCGGATTGGGCAGCCATTTTCTTTGCCTGCTCCGGGGTGGAGATGCCGAAGCCCACTGCACATGGAATGTCCTTTGCAGCTTTTACCAGCTTCACCATCGCTCCTATATCGGTGGTGATCTGGGTTCTGGTTCCGGTTACGCCAAGGGAGGAAACGCAGTATACGAAGCCATTTGCCTCTTTTGCAATCCGGGTGATCCGGTCGTGTGATGTGGGTGCGATCAGGGAAATCAGCTCCAGACCATACTGTTTGCAGACCACGTCGAACTCCTCTTTTTCCTCAAAAGGTACATCAGGAAGAATCAGTCCGTCCATTCCAATTTCCGCAGCTTTCTTGATGAAACGCTCTGTTCCATAGGAAAAAACAACGTTTGCGTAGGTCATAAATACCATTGGGATACTGGTTTTTTTACGGATTTTTACCACCATGTCAAAGATCTTGTCTGTGGTTACTCCGCCGCTCAGTGCACGCACATTGGCTTCCTGGATCACAGGACCTTCTGCTGTCGGGTCAGAAAACGGGATTCCAAGCTCGATAAGGTCTGCGCCTGCTTCCTCCATTGCATAGACAAGCTGCTCAGTGATCTCCAGAGATGGATCTCCGCAGGTGATAAATGGGATAAATGCTTTTCCCTTTGCAAATGCTTCTGAAATTCGGTTACTCATGGATATCCTCCCCTCTGTATCTTGCGATTGCTGCACAGTCTTTGTCACCCCTGCCGGAAATGGTAATGACTACGCACTGATCCTTGCCCATCTGCGGCACGATTTTTCTTGCATAGGCAACAGCGTGGGCGCTTTCAATGGCAGGAATGATTCCTTCTGTTTTGGAAAGATATTCAAAGGCTTCTACTGCTTCTTCATCTGTTACAGGTACATACTGGGCACGGCCAGTGTCGTAAAGGTGGGCATGCTCCGGTCCGATTCCCGGATAATCCAGTCCTGCGGAAATAGAGTAAACCGGCGCGATCTGTCCGTACTCGTCCTGGCAGAAATAGGATTTCATTCCATGGAAGATTCCAAGTCTGCCAGTGGCAATGGTGGCTGCGGTCTCTGCAGTGTTTACGCCGCGGCCTGCTGCCTCGCAGCCGATCAGCTGTACATCTTTGTCTTCAATAAAGTGGTAAAAGGTTCCGATGGCATTGGAGCCGCCGCCTACACAGGCAAGGACTGCATCTGGAAGCCTGCCTTCTTTTTCCAGCATCTGTTCTTTGATTTCTTTGGAGATAACTGCCTGGAAATCGCGGACAATGGTTGGGAAAGGGTGAGGACCCATAACGGAGCCCAGTACATAATGGGTATCTGCTATACGGTTGGTCCATTCACGCATGGTCTCGGATACGGCATCTTTCAGGGTGGCAGTTCCGGAGGTTACAGGATGAACTTTTGCTCCAAGGAGACGCATCTTATATACATTTAATGCCTGGCGCTCGGTATCTTCTTTTCCCATGAATACCTCGCATTCCATTCCCATAAGGGCTGCTGCTGTGGCTGTGGCTACACCGTGCTGTCCGGCTCCGGTTTCCGCGATAACACGGGTTTTGCCCATTTTTTTTGCAAGAAGCACCTGACCTAAGACGTTGTTGATCTTGTGGGCGCCGGTGTGGTTTAAGTCTTCTCTTTTTAAATAAACCTTTGCGCCGCCAAGGTCTTCGGTCATGTGAGCTGCGTAGTAGAGACGGGATGGTCTTCCTGCGTATTCATTTAAAAGTTCTGTAAGCTCCCGGTTGAATTCCGGATCGTCTTTATAGTGGTTGTAGGCTTCTTCCAGTTCGATCACCGCGTTCATCAGGGTTTCGGGAATATACTGGCCGCCGTGGATTCCAAATCTTCCGTTTGACATAGTGTTGGTTCCTTTCGTTTCGCTGTTTTGTATATGAATTACTTTTTTCACTCTAAATCTGCTTCTCGCTCTTTTCTATATGCTTCCAGTGTATTAATCTGCTTCAGCATACGGGCAATCTGCTGTATTTTCGCCCGGTCTTTTCTTCCATCGGTTTCCAGGCTGCTGCTCAGGTCTACAGCCCATGGGTGTAAGGTTCCGATGGCGCTGCGGAGGTTTTCGGGACCGATTCCTCCGGCAAGGAAGAATGGGCGGCGGACTGGGGGAACCAGGGTCCAGTCGAAAGGTTCGCCGGTTCCTCCTGCGCCATGGTCTAAGAGGATGTAGTCGGCAGGGCTTCGAAGGGCCCGCTGTACATCTTCGGGTGTTTTTATGGAAAAGGCCTTGATTACAGGCTTTCCGGTCATATTCTGGATTTTTTCGATATAGTCTTCGTCTTCATCCCCGTGAAGCTGGGCTGCCCATAGGGTGCCATCTCTTAATAAGGAAATGGGGAGTTCCGGGGCAGCGTTTACGAATACACCTACGGGAAGGATTTCCTTGTCCAGTCCCTTAACCAGGACTTTGACCCGTTCTGCCGTAAGGCTTCGTCTTCTTCCTGGAACTTCAATTATGAATCCCGCAAAATCCGGTTTTGCTCCATTTACGGCTTCAATATCCTCTTTGCAGGTCAGACCGCAAATTTTTAATTTTGCCATACTGTTTCATTCCTTTTCTTTAATTTTTTATTTTCCAACTATTTTATCAGCACATTGTACATCTTAGATTGCCAGAGCGTGCCTGGAATATCACTTATCACCATGGATCAGCTCAGACAATCCCTGCATTTAATGCCCCAAGTGCCGCTTTTTTGTCAGGGCTGCGCATTAAGGTCTCCCCGATCAGGACTGCATCTACTTGGTTTTCATATAATATACGGATATCCTCCGCTGTCTTAATACCACTTTCGGAAACAAACACCGTATCAGCCGGTGCCATGTTCCGCAGTCTGATACTGTTTCCCATATCAACGGTAAAATCATGGAGATTCCGGTTGTTCACTCCCACGATTTTTGCTCCAAGATTCAAAGCACGGTCCACTTCCCACTGATCATGAGCTTCTACCAGAGCATCCAGTCCCAGCTCCTGTGCCAGTTCCCCAAAGGCTTTTAACTGGCTGTTATCAAGAATCGCACAAATCAGAAGTACAGCGGAAGCCCCAAATGCTTTTGCCTGGTAGAGCATGTACTCATCTACTGTAAAATCCTTTCGAAGCACCGGAATATTCACTGCCTGGGAAATTTCCTGCAAATACCTGTCTGCGCCCTGGAAATAAAAGGGCTCTGTGAGGCAGGAGATTGCAGAAGCACCGGCCTGCTCATATTCCTTTGCAATGTCCAGATAAGGAAAATCTGGTGCGATCAATCCTTTTGAAGGAGATGCTTTTTTTACTTCACAGATGTAAGACATTCCCGGCTTTTTTAATGCCTCCAGAAAAGAGATTTTTTCCTCGGCATGTTTCGCCAGATCGGAATTCTGCTGTGAGATAAGTTCCCTTAATGGGAATTTAAATTTTTCCTCCGCAATACGCTCTTTTGTGCGCGCTGCTATCTCGTTTAAAATACTCATTCTATCTCCTGTAAAACTCTCTGTGATGTCATTCTCTCTTGTCGTCATCTTTATCCAAATGAGTTATATTGTTATTTTTCAGTGCTATTTTGTTTTGTGATGTGATTATTGTTATTTTTGTTATTATTTGTGTTTATTTTTCACTCCTGATTACTCTTTTGTATAAATTCTTCCAGTTTCTTCAGTGCAGCCCCGCTGTCGATCAGCTGCTCTGCCATCTTCACACCTGCTTCAATGGAAGCTGCTTTGCCTGCAATATAAAGTGCGGCACCAGCATTCAGGCAAACTGCATGACGTTTCGCACCTGTCTCTTTGCCTTCCAGAATTGCTTTTGTGATTTCGGCGTTCTCCTGCGGGGTTCCTCCCTGAAGCTCCTCTTTTGTGCAGCGCTCATAACCAAACTGCTCCGGAGTGAGTACATAGGATGTAAATTTGCCATCTTTGATCTCGCATACAGAAGTCGGTGCACTCATGGAAATTTCATCCAGACTGTCCTGTCCGAAGACAACCATTCCTCTTGTTACTCCAAGATTTGCCATGACCTGCGCAAGAGGCTCAACAAGGGCTTCATCATAAACACCCATCAGCTCCATATTGGCGCCAGCCGGGTTGCTTAACGGTCCAAGAATATTAAATACAGTACGGATTCCCAGCTCTTTACGGATTGGAGCCACATACTTCATTGCAATGTGATAGTTCTGTGCAAACAGGAAGCAGATTCCGATTTTTTCCAGAAGTTCCTGGCTTTTTTCCGGTGGAATTGTGATCTTAACGCCCAGAGCTTCCAGCACATCTGCAGCTCCGGATTTTGAAGACGCAGCGCGGTTTCCATGCTTTGCTACCGGTACGCCTCCTGCTGCGATCACAAGGGAGGCAGTGGTGGAAATGTTAAAGGAATTGGAGCCGTCTCCACCAGTCCCTACGATTTCCAGTACATCCATGTCATGAAGCAGCTTGATGCAGTGTGCTCTCATGCCTGCCGCGGAAGCGGTAATCTCATCAATAGTTTCCCCTTTCAACGCCAGAGCAGTCAAATAGGCTGACATTTGTACCGGAGTAGCTTTTCCGCTCATAATCTCGTCCATTACCTCTTCTGCTTCCAGATAGGTTAAGTTCTGTTTCTTCGATAATTTGATAATACTTTCTCTGATCATTTTTTCTGCTCCTCTCTGATGTTGTCCTTTATAAATTGTCAAATCTGACTTGCGCTTCTAGAGCGTGTTTGAAAAATCATTCCCGCAATCTCCCACAAATTGTGACGCACATCTTGCAGAAAGCCTTTTTCAAACACGCTCTAGAAAATTCTCAATCATCTTCCTTCCATCGGGAGTCATAACAGACTCCGGATGAAACTGCACACCGTAAACCGGATATTCCTTATGCTCCACTGCCATGATTTCTCCATCTTCTGCTCTGGCTGTCACAACCAGCTCTTCGGGAAGAGTCTCTTCTATTGCTGCCAGGGAATGATATCTTGCTGCCGGGAACTTTTTCGGGAGTCCTTTAAACAGGACATTGGGACCGCACTGGATCATCTCATCTCTTTTCCCATGCTTCAGTTCTTTTGCATAGGAAACCACTCCGCCAAAGGCTTCGCAGATGCTCTGATGTCCCAGACACACACCCAGAATTGGGATTTTTCCAGCGAACTCTTTGATCACCGGAATACAGATGCCTGCCTCCTCCGGTCTTCCAGGGCCCGGGGAAAGAACAATTGCTTCCGGTACCAACTTCTCTATTTCTCCCAGGGAAATTTCGTCATTTCGAACCACCTGAATATCCGGATTAACGGACCCGATCAGCTGATACAGGTTATAGGAAAAGCTGTCGTAATTATCAATCAGTAAAATCATTCTAATCCCTCCTCTGCCTGGCTGATGGCCCTTACCACCGCTCTTGCCTTATTCTGGCACTCTTCAAATTCTTTTTCCGGTACGCTGTCTGCCACGATTCCGGCTCCCGACCGGATACAGATTTCATCTTTTTTCTTATATACCAGACGGATTGCAATGCACACATCCAGATTTCCTGTGAAATCCACATATCCGATTGCACCGCCGTAAATGCCTCTCTTGCTTTGTTCCAGTTCCTGAATGATCTGGCAGGCACGGAATTTCGGTGCCCCAGAAAGGGTTCCTGCAGGTAAGATGGCATCCACTGCGTCTATGGCATCTTTGCCCTTTTTGATAGTTCCTGTTACTGTGGAACCCAGGTGCATGACACAGGAATAACGTTCCACAGTCAGGTATTTTTCCACTTTTACGCTGCCAAGCTCACTGATTTTTCCAATATCGTTTCTTCCCAGATCTACAAGCATGTTGTGCTCGGCAAGCTCTTTTTCATCCTGAAGAAGATCAGCTTCCAGTGCTTTGTCCTCTTCCGGTGTTTTTCCTCGCGGCCTTGTTCCTGCCAGTGGGAAAGTGCTTAACTTGCCGTGATCTAATTTCACCAGTGTCTCCGGGGATGCACCTGCGATTTCAATGTCATCACTGGAAAAATAGAACATGTAGGGGGATGGGTTGGTGGCTCTCAGAACACGGTAAGTATCAAACAGGCTGCCCTCTGCTTTTGCCCTCATGGGGTTTGACAAAACCACCTGGAAAATATCGCCCTCGTGGATATAATGCTTCGCTGTTTCCACCATCTGGCAATATTTTTCTTTAGGGAACTGAGGTTTGATTTCAGATTTAAGCCTGATCGGAGGGAAGATTTTTTTCTCCCCTTTTTTGATCAGCGCTGTCATTTCTTCCAGTTTTTTACAGGCCTGTTTATAGGACTTTTCCAGATCCTCTGTCATCACACCTGTGATGAGAAGAACCTTCTGGCGGTAGTGATCGAATGCGATCACATCATTAAACAGCATCAGATCCAGATCCCGGAAATCCTGCTGTTCCTTATCTTTTAGCTCCAGCTTCGGCTCACTGTATTTGATGTAGTCGTAGGAGAAGTAACCTACCAGACCGCCGGTAAATGTGGGCATATCGTCCATAACCGGACTTTTGTACTGACTGATGATTTCACGGATAGCATCGCCTGGATGGGCAACCTGTCGAACCTCTTCTGTACTGCTTTCTGTACTGCTTTCTGCAGCATTGCCGCTTCTACCAAAAGTTTCCGTCTTACTGGTTTTTCGAATCCGCAGGATTCCGTCTGTACAGGTGATTTCCATGGAAGGGTCATATCCCAGAAAAGAATACCTGCCCCACGCTTCGCTCTGGCTGGCACTTTCCAGCAGATAGCAGTGATGACTTGCCTTTTGCAGAATCCGCATCATCTCTACTGGTGTGTAGCTGTCTGCGTATAACTCTTTGCAGATTGGAATTCTTTTGTAATCTCCTGCTGCCATTTCCCTGATTTTTTCAAACGTTGGATACATAGAACACCTCCCGATTTATTACCTGAACAGTGCACGCGCCGCATCCTCGCAGAGCGTTTTTAGGTGTAACAGGAACATCACGGAGTAATTTTCTAGTACACAAAAAACCCGTCCAGGACAGAATTTCCATATCTGTCAAGGACGGGTCTGAATATTCACCCGCGGTGCCACCTTGCTTCACGATAAAATCGTGCTCTTAACGGAATACCATCATATTCCTGACAACTGACGTATGTCCTACGTCGCATAATACTTGGCTTCTGCAGAATCTACTTTCATGCTTCAATCAGATATGTTTGCATTTCTTCTGCAATTCTCTGCATTTGTTCTGCACACATTCTGCCTTTCCATGCGCCCTCAGCGGCCCATTTAACAAACTGCCTTACCGCCCGGCTCTCAGCCTCCCGGACTCTCTGTGGGTGCACGATTGTTTTTATTCCCGCTTCATCGGTTTAGTTCGTTGAATTGAATTTTTATTTAAAATAGCATACAGGCAATGAATTGTCAAGCAATTTTTCCACATTTTATAAACAGTTATTAAAATTGATTTCCTCTAACGTAAAAAATCTGCCTGTGAATTTTCTCATCACAGACAGATCTCACATTCATTATATTAATTTACTTATTGCTCTTTTTCATAAAGAAATTCTTCCGGTAAAGTAACATGAAAGTCTTTGGCTACTGCGCGGAAATCATCAGGAGTAATGGTCTGAAGCTTACGCGGTGCCATGGACATTACCTTCACCAGAATTTCCGCGGACTTCTCTACTGTATGGAGAAGGCCAAAGGTCAAGTCAAAGTCCTCACCGGAGCAGAACATTCCGTGATGTGCCCAGATGACAACGTCATATTTCTTCATCAACTCCGCTGTTTTTACTGCAATTTCTCTTCCGCCTGGTACCATCCAGCCTACAACGCCTACGCCATCCGGGAAAACAACCGGGCATTCTGTTGCAGACTCCCACAGCTCTCTTGTAAATACCTTGTCGTCCAGTGGAAGGACAAAGGTTAATGCGATGGTGTTGGTTGTATGTGCGTGATAAATAACACGATGTCTGCCGTTTGTAAGCTTCTTTTTTACCTCATGATTCATAAGGTGGGTTGGAAGCTCGCTGGTTGGGCGGCCGCCTTCTACCAGTCCCCAGCGGATCCTGTAATTAACACCCTTGTCATCCAGTTCAATGATTGCAAGACAGGCTTCCGGGTCAACTGCTATGTTTCTGAAATATTTGCCACTTCCGGTTACCAGGAAAAACTCTCCTGCAAGTCCCGGCACCTCTGTGCCGATAGGCTGCCACTCGCCTGGTGCATTCAGACGGGGACGGATCATTTCTACTTCTTCTGCTTTCAGACGATAGCTTAAGTTTCCACCGTTTCTCTCATGCCAGCCCTGCTGGAAACCATCGTCCGCCATTTTGATAAAGCCCTTCATAAATTTGGAATCTAAAATCTTCATACCATCTTCTCCTCTTTTATTTTTCGTATCGCCAACTGACGTTTCCTAATAGGAAAAACAATTGTCAGCTGATCGCAATTATGGTCTCAGGGCGTGTTTGTGAGCCCTTTCTTATGAGACCATACGAATACGCTGCGTCCGTTCTTTTTCTTCTTACAGGTATCCGGTATGCTTTTGTTTGCTCTTCTTGTTTACAGACTCAGTATAACACCAATTCTCATTTTGGAAAGAACCTTACTTGCCAAATTGTTTTCCGCTTTTTGCAAATAAGGACCCAAAATAAAAATTTCTGTTTCTAGAGCCTTTTTTTCCAATAAAATAGTAAAAAAATATAATTCTAAATTTTTTGAAAAAAAGTAAAAAAAGTTGTTGACAATTTGCGACAGTTGATAGTATAATAGCAAAGCGAGCTGCGGGAGAGAAATAAATTTCACAGTTTGTATATGGGGTCTTAGCTCAGCTGGGAGAGCATCTGCCTTACAAGCAGAGGGTCACAGGTTCGAGCCCTGTAGGCCCCATACTTATGAAATGAATATGGCGAGATAGCTCAGTTGGCTAGAGCACGCGGTTCATACCCGCGGTGTCGAGGGTTCGAATCCCCCTCTCGCTATTATAGATGTTGCAGATTGCAGCATCTATTTTTTTGTCCATCAGTAAATCGGACATTCCAGGTCTGCTTCGCTACTTGCTCATGAACGCCATAAAACCTGGCACGCAATTTTTCCAGTTAATAATTTTTAAAGGAGTAACTGCATGAATATTGCCCCATCTATCCGTAAACTTCTTGATAATGAAACTACCATCCACGAAGCTCAGATTCGCGCTTTGTTCCAGACTCTTGACCGCAAATTTGGTCTTCGGGGGGCTTCTGTACCTATCCGCTTTGGTTACGATGAAGCTGTACTTGGCTCTTATACCCCGGCTTCTGCCCACGAAAAAGAAAGCTTCTATTTTTCCCTTCTGTTTATTGGTTATGCCGTAAAGAAGCCTCTTTCCAAAGAGGATCGCCTGGATCTTTATAAGCACGAATACGCCCATTATATGCAATACAATATGAAAATCCCGGCGCAGTATAACTGGCAGGCAGGAAAGCATGGGAGCGCCTGGAAATACTGCTGTTCTCTTGTGGGCGCCGCGCCTACTCCTTATTACAGAATCGGAGAAAGCCTTCTGAAGCACAATTATGACAAAGCTCTGAAAAACCCTATCCATGACAAGACAGTTCCCATCCGGGACACCTACCGCCGTGAACAGGCCTACAAAAGCGCCAAACATAGCGAAATAAAATTCCAGGTAAACGATGTGGTAACTTATCCCAAATTTGGGGAAGGTACTGTAGAGGAAATCGTACAGCTGTCCAATTCCGTCAGACTGCATATCCGGTTTGCAGATGATGAGGTAAAAAAGATTGACCAGAAATGGCTGCTGCGGTCTGGTCATAAATAGTTATATTTTTACAAAACTCAATAAACTTATCATATAAAAGGAGTAAAAAGCCATGAAAAAAAATCATCATCTACACCGGCAGATTCACCTCTGCCTCATCATTTTACTGCTTCTGTTTTGCAGTTCAAGCCAGGTATTTGCCGCAGCAAGGGTAAATGTGAAAAATACCAGGATTAAATTATCAGCCACAAAGCTTACTTATAATAAAAAGGTACAGCGTCCAAAAGTAAGAGTAACTTATAAAGGAAAAGTCTTGAAGGAAAAGAAAAACTATATTGTAAAGTACTCTAAAGGCTGCAAAAAAGTAGGAACTTACACGGTTCAGATTATTGGAAAAGGCACTTATACCGGCACTGCTAAAAAACAGTTTGTTATTTTACCGCCGAAAGCCCAGATAATGAATATCTATGCAAAAACAGCAACTGCAACTGTAGTAGTAAAAAGACAAACCTCCCAGACCAGTGGTTACCAGCTGCGCTATGCCACTAATTCAAAACTAAAAAATGCAAAAACTATAACAGTCAAAGGTAACAAAAACAACACAATTTGTCTCAATGGCCTCCGTGCCGGGACTACATATTATATGCAAACCCGCACTTACATGACTGTTAAAGGAAAAAAATACTATTCCAAATGGTCTTCTACAGGCCATTGCACAACAAACAGAGAGACAAACAGTACCCACCAAAGTGCAACCCCTACACCTACACCAACGCCTACATCCACACCGGTTCCTACACCCACACCGATTCCCAAAGCTGATCTGCCTGCACACGATAAAGAAGGAACTGCACCAGCTAAATATACATATGAAATTTATGGTCTGGACAAACAGAAGGCAGATATTTACACCGATTGTCCCAAACCTTTTTTTATAAAGACAGACAATCCGGATCCGAACTCTTTTTCCTGTATTTTTAATGGAAATGACTCTCGGACCAGCGCATACAGAAGTGGTTCATCTCGTTTCTTTGATGATATTCCTTTAGAAAACAATGACTCAGAAACTACTTCATTAGAGAAAGTAAAAGGCGGTTATATCAAATACGTGCATTTTTCCGAAGCAGGAACCTACACTGTAGAATTCAGGGAATATTCATTATCAGGTTATACGGTTGCAAATACAGTGACATTAAATGTTCTGGATTATGAACAGGCAAAAAACGCATGGATGATTGACATTATTAACAAAACTACAACTACCGATATGACTCCTTTTGAAAAGATGGACGCTATAAGTGCCTACCTCAGAGAACCAGGCCGCTTTAAATATTTAACCAGATATAACGATCATACAGTCTCTCTGGCAGCAGATCCCAATGCTCCATTTTTTGTAACTTACCGTTGGGACTCTAGCACATCACCGGCAATTCTCGGTGAGTTCGCTGAATTAGTCGGTGGATTTGATGATATTCATTATTGCTTTGGTGATTATCCGGTTGGCTCTCCATCATGGTCCATATGGCATTATGTGGTAAAGCTTACTATAGGAAATGAGACGCGAAACTACGCCGTTTGCCCAATGGCTTCAACCGGCAACGTTGAAGAAATCAAAATGATTGATTTTTCCGATCTGAGTAATATGCGAAAGTTCGGATAATCTTAATTTAACAAATCAAAAAAGTCCCCATCCCACTGTTTTAATTGCAAAAAACAGTGAATGGGGACTTTTTTCGATTATTCTATTTTTTAAGCTTCATTTTTACCGGCTCATACGTGGTATTCGTTTCATAGTCATATCCCCGTATTCCGATTTCGTCGGCAAGGTCCGTTTTCTGATAGCTTCTCTGGAAGGTGGCTTCTTTTCCAGACTCTGCCACCTCTGAACCACCGCCAAGGTCGGAAAGCTGCCACAGATTTCCATTCAGATCCATTACATCAAGGGAAATACTGTCGCACTCTTCTAAGAAGATGCAATGGATTGTGACGTAATCGCCCACTTCTGTTTCTTCTATATCTGCGGACAGGATCTTTACTTTTCCATCTGCAGTTATCCCTTCACCATCCACAGGCACATAGGTCATACTTTTCCCCTGGCTCTTATCTTCCAGCTGAAAAGTAATGTTTGTACGCATCACATCATCAACGCACTTAGCATCAGGAAGCGTGGCAGTTCCGATGCAGGAAACGGTAAGATTCTTACTCTCATTTGTCTTTACCGCGGAAGAATAGAAATCTACTACATCATCTTCCAGATTTCGATAATTTCCCACTGCTGTTTCAATGCCCAGATCTGAATCAAAATCAAAGCTGGCTCCGACCTTTACGATGGTCAGTCCTTTTTCTGCGGCATATTCTTCTATTGTCTTATCACTTTCAATTCCAAGATTTCTTACAGGATCCTCATTCAAGGCATCTTGTCCTGCCAGAAGATACTTGCCTCTTTCTTTCGCTGTAACTTCCACCACCACCTGGACACTGTTTTTATCACAAAGGGCTTCCTTCACGGTGTAAGTAAGAATGGAATCTCCATCTTCCTGCTGCACCGGATCTTTTTCAATCAGCTCCTTGGCTTCTTCCGGCATCTTATTTCCAACTTCCTGAAAAAAACTGGAAATGCCTATATACTTCTCTGCAGCAAAAACAGTGGCACCAAATACCATCACTGCCGCAAATGTCAAGATCAAACTGCGCTTCCAGTTTTTCCGTGTACCAATTTTTCCCATTCTGTCAGTGCCATTTATTACTTTTCCCGTTTTTTCTTCTTTCTGATACCCTCTATCGGACTCTGCCGAATTCTCTATCATTTCCAATGTCTCATCTACACGCCTGAGCACACATTCCGGCACTTCTGTTTCTTCTGAAAAAACATCAAACAATTTATCATCCATGAATATATCCTCCTTCATACTCTGCACGAAGCTGTTTTCTGGCTCTGGAGAGCCTTGTAAGCACTGTATTCTGGCTGATTTCCAGAAGAGCGGCAATTTCCTTTACACTAAGGGATTTGCTGTAATACAAAAGCATCACCACCTGGTACTTCTCTTCCAGGGATGCCAGGATTTCCTTCCACTCACAGTCTACATAGCCAGGTTCCTCGAAGATTCCCTCTTCCATTTCCATCGTAGGAAAAACGCGGCCTTTGTGCCGAAGCATTTCATTGCAGTTATTGATCAGGATCCGAATCATCCAGGTTTTGAAGTAAGAATCCTTTTTTAAAGTGGAAAGCTTCTCATAACACTTTAAAATCGTTTCCTGTATGGCATCTGCCACATCTTCGTCATTCTTCAGATAGGCCCAGGCTACTTTGTACATGCTCTGGGTATTCATCCGGATGAGCTGTGCAAATGCACCGGAATCTCCGGCTTTTGCCTTTTTCACCAAATTTTCCATAAGGGTTTTCGCTCCTTTTTTTGTGTTCTGCAGTACACGAAATATATTGCTGTATTTCCTTTTACATACATTAGATGGAAAAGGCAGGGAGAATATTTCATCGAATATAATTTTTCGCCCATGATGAGTGAATACTAAGCATAAAAACAAGAATATTAGATATGTGTAATATTTTACACGGTCGGAGATTTTTAATAAATATAGAAAAAGCTGGCATTTGCAATTTATTCACTCACAAATGCCAGCTCACATACTCTTATTTACTTATTTATTTGAAGTACTCAACACCGGACTCAAAGATCTGAATATCCTGCTGTCCATAGATGTTGATTGCAACGCCATTGTCGCGGCGCTCGCTGTGTGCCATCTTACCAAGGACACGTCCATCCGGGCTTGTGATACCCTCAATGTTATAGGTAGATCCGTTGATATTGGATTCTTCGGACTGATCCAGCTCTCCGTTTGGATTTACATACTGGGTAGCTACCTGACCGTTTGCAAGGAGCTTAGCAAGCCATTCATCGTTTGCTACGAAGCGTCCCTCACCGTGGGAAGCCGGATTGCAGTATACACCGCCAAGTGTGGCTTTCTGCAGCCATGGAGACTTGTTGCTTACAACCTTTGTGTAAACCATCTTGGAAATATGACGTCCGATGGTGTTATAGGTCAGTGTAGGAGAATCCTCTTTCTGTCCGCAGATCTCACCGTATGGAACAAGTCCCAGCTTGATCAGCGCCTGGAATCCGTTACAGATACCAAGTGCAAGACCATCTCTCTCATTTAACAGCTTCATAACTGCCTCTTTGATCTTTGCATTCTGGAAGGCAGTTGCAAAGAATTTCGCAGAACCGTCTGGCTCATCACCAGCGGAGAAACCGCCTGGGAACATGATCATCTGTGCCTGGTCAATGGATTTCTCAAAGATTTCCACAGAATCACGGATATCCTCTGCACTTAAGTTCTTAAATACTTTAACATCAACCTCAGCCCCAGCTCTCTCAAAAGCACGGGTGCTGTCGTATTCGCAGTTGGTTCCCGGGAATACAGGAATGAATACACGTGGTTTTGCTACTTTATGCTTGCAAACATAAATGTTCTTAGTATTGTAAACACCATTCTCATAGGTTGCTTCTGGATCTGCTGTCTTTACAGCCATGGCAACTGGTCCGTCGTTTTCTTCGCCGGAGGTTGTCTTGAATACTTTCTCCAGAGTGCCTGTCCATGCCTTGTAAGCCTCATCCAGAGTGATCTCAGCGTTTCCGTAGGAGAATTTACCATCAGCTGTTACTTCACCGATTACGGTGTATGTAATAGAAAGCTGACCAACCTTTTCAGCCGGAACTTCCAGAACCAGATCGCCGAAGCCTGGTGCAAAGAAGTCTCTTGGATCCAGATTATGCTCGATCTTCACGCCCATTGCATTTCCAAATGCCATCTTGCTGACTGCTGCCGCAATACCGTGACGGTCAAGTGCATATGCAGAAACTACTTTTCCAGCCTGCATGTCATTGTGTAATTTCTCGTACTGATCCATAATTGCTGCATAGTCCGGTAAATCGTACTGATCTTTCGGAGCGCGAAGCCATACCAGCTTGTTTCCAGCCTTTTTCAGCTCTGGTGTGATCACATCCTGAAGCTTGGCAACATCCACAGCGAAGGATACCAGTGTTGGCGGAACATCAATGTCATTAAAGGTTCCGGACATACTGTCCTTACCACCGATAGACGGAAGACCGAATCCCATCTGTGCTGCATAAGCACCAAGAAGTGCTGCAAATGGCTGGCTCCATCTCTTTGGATCCTCTGTCATACGACGGAAGTATTCCTGGAAGGTGAAACGGATCTTCTTATAATCACCACCTGCTGCCACGATTCTTGCAACAGATTCTGTCACTGCATAAGCAGCTCCGTGATATGGGCTCCAGGAGGATAAGTATGGATCAAAGCCATAGCTCATCATGGTTACCGTATTGGTGGTTCCATTCTGTACCGGTACCTTGGCAACCATTGCCTGAGTCTCTGTAAGCTGGTTTTTACCGCCATAAGGCATGAGAACGCTTCCTGCACCAATGGAGCTGTCAAACATCTCTACAAGGCCCTTCTGGGAGCATACATTTAAGTCTGCCAGTGTGGAAAGCCATTTTTCTCTTACATCCGCTACGTCCGGACGCTCTTCAAAAAGGTTGCCCTCTTTATTCGGGATTTCAACTTCTACGGTTGTCTCCTGATGTGCACCGTTGGTATCAAGGAATGCACGGGAAATATTTACAACCTCTTTTCCTCTCCAGGAAAGCACCAGTCTTGGCTCTTTTGTTACAACTGCAACCGGAACTGCCTCCAGGTTCTCTTCGTTTGCAAAACCAAGGAATTTCTCTACGTCTTCCGGAGCAACAACAACTGCCATACGCTCCTGGGACTCGGAAATTGCAATCTCAGTACCGTCAAGACCTGCATATTTCTTCGGAACTTTGTCAAGGTCGATCTGAAGACCAGGTGCCAGCTCTCCGATTGCTACGGATACACCGCCTGCACCGAAGTCGTTACATTTCTTAATGATATAGCTGACTTCCTCACGACGGAACATACGCTGGATCTTACGCTCTGTAGGTGCATTTCCTTTCTGTACCTCAGCGCCGCAGACCTCGATAGAAGCCTCTGTATGTACTTTGGAGGAACCGGTAGCACCACCGATACCGTCACGTCCGGTACGTCCGCCAAGAAGGATGATGATATCTCCCGGATCAGAGTTCTCACGGATAACTGCACGTCTTGGAGCAGCACCCATAACTGCACCGATTTCCATACGTTTTGCAACGTAATTCGGATGATAGATTTCTTTTACATAGCCGGTAGCAAGACCGATCTGGTTACCGTAGGAGCTGTAGCCGTGAGCTGCACCACGAACCAGTTTCTTCTGCGGAAGCTTGCCTTTCAGAGTCTCTTTTACGGAAACAGTAGGATCTGCTGCTCCTGTTACACGCATTGCCTGATATACATAAGTACGTCCGGAAAGCGGGTCACGGATTGCACCGCCAAGGCAGGTAGCTGCGCCACCAAATGGCTCAATCTCAGTAGGATGGTTGTGTGTCTCATTCTTGAAGTTGATCAGCCATTCCTCTTCTTTTCCATTTACATCAACCGGCACTACAATACTGCAGGCATTGATCTCGTCGGACTCCTCCTGATCCTGAAGCTTGCCTTCGGATTTCAGTTTCTTCATAGCCATAAGAGCAAGATCCATCAGGCAGACGAATTTGTCGTCTCGTCCCTTATAAAGGACTTCTCTGTCGGAAAGATATCTGTTATAGGTATCAACGATAGGAGTTTTATAATCACCCTCATCAAATTTCACCTGTGTAAGCTCAGTGGAGAATGTGGTATGACGGCAATGGTCAGACCAGTAAGTATCCAGAACACGGATCTCGGTCATGGACGGATCACGTTTCTCCTCGTTCTTGAAATAGTTCTGGATATGAAGGAAATCCTTGAATGTCATAGCAAGGTTCAGGGAGCTGTAAAGCTCCCTCAATGGTGCTTCATCCATATCGCGGAAGCCATCGAAAATCTTAACATCTTCCGGGTCCTTGAACTCTGTAACCAGTGTCTCCGGCTTCTGAAGGCCTGTCTCACGGGAATCTACAGGGTTAATGCAGTGATTCTTGATTGCCTCGAATTCTTCCTCTGTAATGTCACCTTCGATCACATAGGTAGTGGCAGAGCGGATGATCGGCTGTGCATTTTCATCCAGGAACTGCACGCACTGAACAGCGGAATCTGCTCTCTGGTCAAACTGACCAGGAAGGAATTCTACGGAAAAAACATGTGCGCCATCTGCTGCCTCGAATTTCTCCAGATAAAGATCATCTACCGGCGGCTCGGCAAATACGGTATGGCATGCTTTCTCAAATACATCATCGGAAATATTCTCTACGTCATAGCGGATCAGTTCCCGCACGTTTGTTACAGTCTGAATGCCCAGATAAGAGCTGATCTCATGCTTCAGTTCTTTGGCTTTTACGGCAAAGGATGGTTTCTTTTCTACGTATACTCGTCTTACGTTACTCATTGGAAAACTCCTTTCGTGAATGTGAAATCATAGTGTGGTGTGCTTTTTCATTTTGAAAAAATATGGATGACTGCGCAAAACTGCAGCCATTCTTGCACATTTTCGTTTATTATAGTATCATAGGTTTTGTCATAAGTAAAATTAATATATCTTATATTTTTTATTACTATTACTTCTATATGTAAATAAACATGGCTCATCAGTCATGGCAGAGTTTGAGTTACTGTTCACTGACAATATTCCGCGAGGTTTTTTTTGTGAACAAAGTTCACAGAAAACCCGAGAATTAAGTTTGCGCAGCAAACGCTACTTCTTGTGCTTGTCACAAGAAGGTTCGTCTTTCTGTGCATCGCGAAGCGTGTTACTGGTCACGGAGTGGACAGTAACGAGTTTGATTTTGGAGGATTTATATATGGATATCAATCTTGAATTATACAAATGCTTTTACTACGTTGCCACCACCTTAAGCTTCTCTGAAGCCTCCCGCCAGCTGTTCATTTCCCAGTCTGCAGTAAGCCAGGGAATCAAGACTCTGGAAAAAAAGCTGGGACGGGAACTGTTTTTCCGAAGCACCAAGAAGGTTTCCCTTACCCCAGAGGGAGAAATACTTTTCCAACATGTTAAACCAGCCCTGGAAATGCTTTCCCAGGGAGAGGCACAGCTTCTTGAGGAAGACAGACTTCAGGGGCAGCTTCGGATAGGGGCAAGCGATACCATCTGCCGGTACTTTCTGATTGACTACCTGAAGCGCTTTCATCAGGATTATCCTGGAGTGCGGATCAAGGTCACAAACAGCACCTCCATGGGCTGCGTGGAGCTTCTGGAAAACCGTCAGGTGGATCTGATCGTAAGCAATCTTCCCAATTCCCGGCTTACCGCACACACAAAAGTACAGGTGGTAAAAGAATTTCGGGATATTTTTGTTGCCAATCCGGACTTCTTTCCACTTGAAGGAAAAGCCCTGGAAATAAAGAAGCTGATGGAATATCCTCTTCTCACCCTTTCGTCCAAAAGCACAACAAGTGAATATCTTCATCAGTTTTTTGCATCCCACAGACAGAATCTGATTCCGGAGGTTGAGCTTAACAGCAATGATCTGCTTATTGATCTGGCACGCATTGGTCTTGGAATTGCCTGTGTTCCGGATTACATGCTGGCTTCTTTACGGGGACAGGAAACCTCTCTGATAGAGGTCAGCCTGAAGCAGCAGCTTCCGCCCAGACAATTGGCCCTTGTATATCACGAAAGCCTTCCCTTATCCCAGGCTGCCCAGAAGTTTTTTGACTATTTTTCATCAAAAAGCACAAAAACTACTTCTTTTTAGCATATTTTGATAGCTAAATATTACCATATCATGTACAATGTAGATGTATGAAAAAAACAATGGGAGGTATTAAATTTTATGGATCTTTCAACTTTGGTAAAAATGTCAAACACTTACGGAAGCAATCCTGCTTACGTTCTTGCAGGCGGTGGAAATACTTCTGTCAAAGATGAAACCACACTGTATGTAAAGGGTTCCGGTACACAGCTTGCCACCATTAAGGCAGAGGAATTCGTTGAGATGAGCCGCGCCCGTCTCAATGAGATCATGAAAACAGAGTATCCGGGAAATGACACAGAGCGTGAAGCTGCCTATCTTGCAGATGTAATGGCGGCAGTAACAGATGCAGATAAGACCAAGCGTCCAAGCGTGGAAGCATTACTCCACAATTTATTTGCATATACCTATGTACTGCATGTTCATCCTACTCTTGTAAACGGTCTGACCTGCGGCAATGGCGCAAAGGCACTTTCCGAGCAGCTTCTTGGAAAAGAGGTTCTCTGGATCGACATCTGTAAACCAGGATACACTCTTGCACGTATCTGTTATGAGAAAATGAACGCTTATAAAGAAGAATTTGGAAAAGATGTTCAGGTTCTTCTGCTTCAGAATCACGGTATTTTCGTAGCTGCAAATACCGTAGAAGAGATTGGTGTTTTATTTGATGGCGTGATCTCCACCCTTGAAAAACAGGTAAAACGAACAGCTGACGTCAGCGATGCTGTTACCCCGGAAAAAGAGGCTGCTGCACAGAAGCTTTCCCAGCTGCTCGGACATGCTGTAGAGGTTGTACCGGCTGCTGAAGTAGATAATTTTGTAAAAAATAAAGAAGCTGCCGCACCGCTTCTGAAGCCTTTCACTCCTGATCACATTGTATATTGCGGTCCATATCCGTTATTTATTGAAAACATTGATCAGGCAAAAGAAGCACTGGATGCGTTTATGACTGAAAATGATAAAAAGCCAAGACTGATCCTGGTTCAGGGCGTTGGTGCATTTATTATGGAAGATGACAAGGGGAAAGCTGCCAAGGCCCAGCTTCTGGCTAAGGATGCCATCAAGCTTGCAGTCTATGCAGAAAGCTTCGGCGGTCCGCTTCAGATGACAGATGAGATCACTTATTTCATTACCCATTGGGAAGCAGAAGCTTACCGCAGTAAGAAATAAAGAAAAGAAAAAGATTCTGGTAAAAACAGGATGTTACAATCTTGTTTTTACACAGAATCTTTTTTGCAAATTATATGCCACAATTTGTGTGATTTTCTATAGTGTTCTCAGCCTCTTACTGTGGCATAACCCCATCTGCTGCTTCGATATACGGATTATCGATCTCATCAAAGGCGCCCTCGTCAACCTTGGCTGCATAGGCCGGGTCGATTGGCATTTTGCCAAGAACCGGAACATTCAGGGATGCGGCGATCTCGTCAATGTGACTTTCGCCGAATACTTTCAGCTCTTTGCCGCAGTTTGGACATTTCACATAGCTGTAGTTCTCTACAAGACCCAGAACCGGCATCTTCATCATTCCAGCCATATTGTATGCCTTCTTCACGATCATGCTTACAAGATCCTGTGGAGAGGTTACGATCACGATTCCCTGGATCGGAAGGGACTGGAATACAGTCAGCGGAACGTCGCCTGTTCCTGGTGGCATATCTACGAACAGGTAATCTACATCACCCCAGATAACATCTGTCCAGAACTGTTTTACCATGTTGCCAAGAATCGGTCCCCGCCAGATTACCGGAGTGTCCTCAGTTGGAAGAAGCAGGTTAATGGACATAACCTTGATTCCGTTTTTGGTCTCCATAGGGAAAATACCGCTGTCGTTTGCCTGGGCAGCACCTTTCAGGCCGTACATTTTCGGAATGGATGGTCCGGTAATGTCTGCGTCAAGGATTCCTACTTTATAGCCTTTCTTTGCCATTCTGTTTGCAAGAGATGCTGTCACGAAGGATTTTCCAACGCCGCCTTTACCACTTACAATACCGATTACATGCTTTACATTTGACATTGCATTCATTGCTGCCTGCATGCTCTGCGGATTTTTCTTGCTGGCACAGCCTTCACAGCTTGATTTGTCGCAAGTCTTGCTGTCACATTCTTTTGCCATTTTTATCTATCTCCTTTTTCCTTATTTATTTCATAAACCTGTCAATTGCACGTTCCAGTTCCTTGATGGCGTCCTTGTCTCCATGCTCTACCGCATCCACAATACAGTGTTCAATGTGATCCTGTAAAATAATCTTGCCTGTATTATTAATAGCAGATTTCACTGCGGAAAGCTGGATCAGCACTTCGCTGCAGTCCCGGCCGTCTTCCACCATACGTTTGATGGATTCCAGGTGCCCGATTGCACGGGAAAGCCGGTTCAGTACAGCCTTGGTCTGTGCATGACTGTGGTGATGTCCGTGTTCTCCATGGGAATGCATGACAGTGGTGCCATCTTCCAGAACATGGGTATGCATATGCTCTTCCTCGCCTTCATGCAGGTGGTTCTCTAACTGTTCTTCTATCATGTCATCCTCCTGTTTTTCCAACCATTTCGCATATCCAACAGTGTTCTGTGGATGGTTTCTGACTGGTGTAATTCTTTTGAAGCACGTCCGTTTATTATAACATACTTCCCTTAAATATGCACTATTTCTGATGATTGTATTAAAAAATATGCCTTAGAGCCTGTTTGAAAAATCATTCCCGCAATCTGCACGCCCCACTTTGCGGTATATTTTGTCTGAATTCGGTTGCCGTAGCCCGCTACGGCACCCTCATCCGGACAAAATCTCCCACAAATTGTGACGCACATCTTGCGGAAAGCCTTTTTCAAACATGCTCTAAGGTCGTTGTTGTAAGCAGTAGCTTAAAATCCGCTTCGTGACCTGCAGCTTATATTTCCGTAAAGGAACATCTCTGTTTGATCTGGGAGGTCTGGATGTCAAATATGATGGTGCCATCTTCCAGAACCGTCTTCTCATAGGTTACTTCTTTTCCCTTAAATTTATTCTTCACATATTCCTCAGGATCTTCAATTTCCACCTCGTCCACAAATACATCCCTCATCTGGTTCCTTGGACATTTATTGAAAATTTCCCAGATTACTTCATACTCTTTCATATTCTCACCTGCTCTTTTTTGTAAAACTATCTGCTCCTTTGTCATCTCCCGCATTTGCGTTACTGTTTCCCCGGCTGACTGCAGATGTTTTTCACAATAAAGCTAATCCTTTTTCCATAAATTAATTTCATTATAGATATTTTGTACTTTTTTGTCAAAAATAATTGAACTTCTTCAGAGAATGTCGTATCATAGAAATACTAAAATCGAAACGACATGAAGCGAAAAGGAGATATAGCCATGCAGCTTTTAAAAGAACGTATTCTGAAAGATGGCGTTGTGAAACCAGGCAATATATTAAAGGTAGACAGTTTCCTGAACCACCAGATGGACATTGACCTGATCAATGAGATTGGTAAGGAGTTTAAGGCGCGTTTCTCAGACTGCCCCATCACCAAGATCCTCACTATTGAAGCTTCCGGTATTGGCATTGCCTGTATTGCAGCACAGTATTTTCATGTTCCTGTAGTATTTGCCAAGAAATCCCAGAGTGTAAACCTGGACGGCGAGATGTACTGCACCAAGATTGAATCATTTACCCATAAGAAAGTTTATGATGTTATTATTTCCAAGAAGTTCCTTAGTCCAGAGGATCACGTACTTCTTATTGATGATTTCCTTGCAAATGGCTGTGCTCTTCTCGGACTGATCGATATTGTAAAGAAATCCGGAGCTACTCTTGAAGGTGCCGGAATCGTAATTGAGAAGGGCTTCCAGCACGGCGGACAGCAGATCCGCGATATGGGTGTCCGTCTGGAATCTCTGGCTATCATTGATTCCATGACAGATGATTCCCTGACCTTCCGCGATTAATTTTTAAGAGCAAAAATACCAGTAATCACCAAACGATTACTGGTATTTTCATTTTACTTACGTATTTTCATTTTACTTCCGTTTTATGCTTTTCCACTACTCTGCAGCTTGCTATTGCTCTCCTGGTTTTCTCCATCCTTTACAGCCGGAACTTCTTCTGTGCTCACTTCAGGCTCATCCTTTGGAATTACCTGGCTCTTTTTCTCAGGCTCACCACCTTCCGGTGTAAGACTCGCCTCCGGCGTCACTGTCACTTCCGGTGTCGGACTTACTTCCTCGGGAACAGGCATAGGAGAGGCTTCCGGCGCGATCATTTCTGCCAGATAGAATCCATTATCCACAAGAATCTGATAATTATCCTTATCGATCAGCTTTCCATCACAGGTAACCGTTCCAATGATCTTCACACCATTATCATACTGGGAATAATTATTGATATCAACGTCATCCCCATTCAGGTAGGTTTCCACCAGCTTCGTCAGGGCTTCTGCCAGATCCCGGCGATCCAACATGACTGTAAAACCGATTTTTTCTTCTGCCACACTTTTAACAGCATCTGCATCTGCATTTACACCTGTGATCAGAGGCCAGTTCTCATCACCAGGCTGGAGCTGCTCTTTTTCCAGAAGCTCCAGAGCTGCCAGAGCAAAATCATCAGAAGCAGTGCAGATAATATCCGGAGTTTTCTCCAGAGAATAAAATTCGTCTATCTCGGATTTCAGCTGCTTCTTCGCAGTATCTGTATTCTGATCCATAATGCTGGTTTCATCAAAAGTCACACGGCCGGAACGACAGATCAGGGTACCATCGTCAATATACTCCTGCAGCACCTCCATTATCCCGTTAAACAGGAATAACGAAGCGTCATCATCCGGAGAGCCCATAAGAAACTCTATGGTACGGGCACCTCTGTCTTCCCGGACTTTATCCAGTTCTTCTTTCTCTACAATATTTTTGGCAATCTCTTTTCCAATCGCCCGCATATTAAAAGTGACAAAGTATTTCACGTTTGGCGTATCCATGATCAGATTGTCATAGTCAATCACCGGAATTGAGAGCTCAGAAGCCTCTTCCAGTACATCTGTAAGACCATATGGATCAACAGGTGAAATTACCAGTGCTTTCAGTTTCTCATCCTGAAGAAGCTCCCTGATCTGTTCTGCCTGGGTGTCAGAATCGTCCCCGGCAAAATACATAGCAGCTTCATAACCTGCCTCTTCCAGACGTGATTTCAGTTCTGTACGCTCCAGACTGCTGTTGATATCCTCTCCCTCTTCCGGAAGCAGAACCCCCACCTTATCAAGATTTTCCTCCGGGGCTTCAGTTGTCTCACTTTCTTCTGAATTTTCATCACTTTTATCACTGTCCTGTTTATCGGACTTTCTATTCGTATCCTTTTTGCTGTCAGCGTCCTTCGTGTCTCCAGTGCCCTCATTTTCGTCCTCAGTGCTCTCTTTTACAGCCTCGGTGGCTTCATTTTTACTGCAGCCTGTGAGAAAAGCACTGCACACCAAAAGTCCGGTAAGAAGTCCTGCAATTTGCTTTTTCATAAAAATCCCTTTCTATGTAACTTCATATCATTCTCTATTTCCAAGCTTTTTCAAAAAGCATTCTTACTTATATTCTTTCAGGATTCCCTTCAGGTAATCACGGTAAGCCTGAACTGACTTCTTAGGCTTCATAAGGATTACATCTTTCCCCATGCCTGTAAGCCATCCGTAAAACTCAGAGGTCTCATCCACCTGCACTGCAGCAACGAAAGTATCCTCTTCTTTCTCCTTGTACTGGGCATAATTTCCAAGTGCTGCCATGACTTCTTTCTTTTTCTTATTTCTGCAAAGAAGCTTCACCGGTTTATCCTCCTCAGAATCTGACGGTGGAAGCAGCCAGGAATTTTTCGCTTTTTTTTGAGCCTCATTGGAAAATGCACTGCCTTCATTCTCTGTTCCAGCACTGTTTTTTGCAGAGTCTTCCGGATTTCCACTCTCCTTTTCTGTAGTGGATGTATTTACGCTCTCTGAGTCAGCTTCTCCGGCAACATAATATCCGGTATACTTTCCTCTTTTAAACTTAATGTCCATGCCAAAGCTTCTCAGCACTTCCATATCGTCATAAATACTTTTTCGCTCAGCACTGACTCCGTTTTCCTGAAGTTTTCCAATAATTTCCTGCATAGTGCACGGATGTGTTTCACTGGTCTCTCTCAGTATTTTTTCAAGATAAAGGATTTTCCCTTTTTGATTGATTCCTTTTGCCATATCGTTCCCCTTATTTTTATCTGTACATATCCAGAGCGTGTTTGAAAAAGGCTTTCTGCAAGGCAGGAATAATTTTTCAAACAGGCTATGGAGCTTGTTTGTATCAGTTCTCTTTTACAAAACGATGATATACGTAATCATTTGCTGCCTTCTCTTCTGTATCATCCAGTGGCGCAAGCCGGACTTCTTTTCCATATTTCTGCTCAAGAGCATGTGCGATCAGCCAGTCTGCCAGCTGCGGGTTCTTGGGAAGAAGCGGACCGTGAAGGTAAGTTCCGATCACATTCTTGTAAACCACACCCTCATAGCCTGTTTTTCCATCATTTCCAGATCCATAGAGTACTTTTCCCAGAGGCTTGCAGTTATTAATGCAGGTTCTTCCTCCATGGTTCTCAAATCCAACCACAGGCATATCAAAAAGGTCGCTTTTCAGCACAATATTGCTGATCAGACGTCCCTCTCCCTGTTCGGTGTAAAGATCTACCAGGTCAAGCCCTGTAATGGTTCCCTGATCTGTCTTATAATATTTTCCAAGAAGCTGATAGCCACCGCAGATAGCGATAACTACGCCGCCATCTTCCACATATTTCTTAAAATCCGGCTGAATTTCCTTCAGCTTTTCACAAACCAGCATCTGCTCCCTGTCGGAACCACCACCCAGTAGCACAATATCCAGTCTGGAAAAATCAATCTTGTCCCCCAGTTCAAAGGCAATGGTCTCTGCCTCAATTCCACGCCACTGGCAGCGTCTCATAAGGCACTGGATATTTCCTCTGTCTCCATACAGGTTCAGGAGATCAGGATATAAATGTCCGATTGTCAGTTTCATTCCTTTTCTCCCTCCATTTTCTTAAGAATATTATGAGTGCTGAATAATGCAGTGTAGTTTACCAGAACGTAGAGATTGCCTACGCCGTCTTCAATCCTTTTTCGGATCGCTGTTTCCACATTTTCCTCAAGCATAACCGGAATGTCCACATATTTCATCCGAAGGCGCATATCCTGGCAGCGGATACCGCTGACTGTAATGGAATGAATGCTCGCATCGCCCAGAAGGTCAAAATCCACATCCCAGAGCCAGGAAATATCTGTTCCATCCTGTGCATTGTCGTTGATGGTGATAATAATATCTTTCTGTGTTTTATCCTGCATAACTGCGGAAATATTCTGGTTAAAACCGGCAGGATTCTTTGCAAGGTTCAGCATAACACCAGTGCCTTTAATACGGAACTGTTCCATACGTCCATTTTCCGGATTGAATTTCTGAAGCATATTCTGGAAATGCTCACCGGAAAATCCAGCTGTACGGAGTCCGGCATAGGCAGCCAGAATATTATATACATTATAGAATCCTTTGTAATTGGCTGTAAGGTGCTTATCCTCCACCTGAAAAGACAGCTGGTCACCAACCTTTACATCATGGGCATCATATTTGATTTCCGGTCTTGCAAAGCCACAGGATGGACACTTGTAATCACCCAGCTGACTATAGTGGTAAAAACTGTATTCCAGCCTGGCACCACACTTTTTACAAAAACGACCTTCCCGTATCTCGTTTGCCGCGCTCTTCTGGACAGGTTTACTGATTCCATATGTGATATACGGATTTCCGCTGTCCATAGCAAGATACGCAGAAAGCGCATCGTCGGCATTTACGATTACCTGCATTTTCGGTACTGTGCGGATCATTTCTTCCAGAATGTTCATGGTAATATCAATTTCACCGTAGCGGTCCAACTGGTCACGGAACAAATTAGTCAGAAGCATGTAGTCTGGCTTCAAACCTGGAAATACATGGCGGGTAGAAGCCTCGTCTACTTCAATGCAGGCGTAATCTGCATCCAGCCTGCCTGTAGGTCCTGCAGCCAGCACAAAGGCTGCTACAACACCGTTTAACATGTTAGAACCGGTGTGATTGCAGACTACTTTCTGCCCTTCATTTTCAAGGGCTGCGCAGAGCATATTGTTGGTGGTGGTCTTACCGTTGGTTCCACAGGTTACAAATATTTTCTTCCGCACCTGAGAAGAAAGATCTTCCAGGATGTCAGGATTGATCTTTAATGCGATCTTGCCCGCCCAGGTCACTCCCTGGCGTCCCATTTTCCTGCAGATAAAGCCTGCAGATTTCGCTGCAAAAACAGCAGCCATTGTTCTGATTTTCATGTGTATTTAATCCTTTTTCACTACTATTCACAGAGAAAAGCCCAAAAAGCAATTATGAATGAGCCAATGAATGGCAGTCCTTTTCAAGTATTATTTTCGTATGTTATATAATTAGACAGTGCAACTTAATTCAGGTTATCGGTGATCAGTACATCTGTACAGACACCTTGCGCCCCATTCGCCAGATATCTTCTGGCTTCCTCTTTGTCATTTATGGTATAAATATATACCAAAATGTCCCGTTCGTCAAAAATTTTCTGCACTTCTTCAGACCAGTAGTCACGATAAATGGTTACAGCCATAATTTTATTGGTTTGACAGAATTCTGCAATATCATTCAATTCTTCTGTGGTATATCCCTGCCACAAAGAATAAATATATGCGGGAAATTTATACAAAAGTGCTGTTCCAGGATACATTGCTGAATTATATATTTCCGGGATGATCTGTCTAAGCGTATGCTCGATGCCAGCTTTTATAGAGATTTCCCTATACTGTGCATAATCCTCAAGAGTACGCTGGTAATTGCGGACAGAATATTGTTTGGAATCTATCATTACAAATGCATCCGGATATTCGTCCAGCAGTTTCAGAAGGTCTTCAAAGGTCATAGGGGTGTATTTCCCATATATAGGCGTATTTAAAAATTCTTCTGAGGATAGAACTTTTCGTTCTTCTCCTTTCCATTGTCCAAGAGATTCTTTCCAGTTATGGCGGCACACCCAAACTCCATCACTGGTCTGCGTCAGATCCACCTCAAACAGGCGGCACCCCTTATCATAAAAATTGATAAAGCTTTCTCTGGAATTTAAGTATGTGAGACCGTCAATCCCACCCAGAGCATGCGTTATAATATTGTAATTTTCCCAGTCAAATTCCGGTGTATTCACTGGAATTTCTTTTTTCGCTTCGTACCGGGCGGAACCTGTCAAAAGCCAGGCTAACAAACAAATTTCTATTAATAAAAGTAACTTTCTCACGTTGGTATCCCTAAATTAAGAAAAAAGAGATATCTACGAAACGTAAATATCTCTTTTCTTATGATCAGTAATTCTGTTTCGGATTAAACCAGCTCGATGAGCACTTCCATAGCGCCATCACCTTTACGCTGTCCAATCTTAACGATTCTGGTGTATCCACCGTTACGGTTAGCGTATTTTGGTGCGATTTCCTCGAACATCTTCTTAACCATATCTACATCTTTGGTGTTTTTCTTCTTGCCAGCGCCCTTAGCCGGAACTTCTTTAACCGGGTAGAACACTTTCATCATCTGACGACGAGCGTGAAGTCTGGATGGAGCATCTTTTGTGATCTGCTTCTCAACTTCATCGTAAACAGTTTTCTTCTTACCGTCTACAACTTCTTTCACTCTCTTGCCTTCAGCGTCTTTTCTTGCAACTTTAGCTGTTACAGTAACAGTCTCAAAGTTGTCTTTCTCGCGAACAGCCATAGCTACAAGGCCTTCAGCGATCTTACGGATCTCTTTAGCTTTAGCTTCTGTTGTAACAATTTTTCCGTTGTATAACAGATTTGTAACCTGGTTTCTTAACAGAGCTTTTCTCTGGTCAGCTGTTCTGCTTAATTTTCTATATTTTGCCATTTAATTTTCCTCCATCTGTGGGACAGCAGTCCACGCTTGTTCGGTCTTACTGGGCTGCTGCTTAGCAAATCCCCACTGTAATAATCTTACGCGATACCTTTATGGTTATCTTACTCTTCTGTTGGCTGAAGCTGTAAGCCCAGCTCTTTCAACTTGGCAAGTACTTCCTCTAAAGACTTACGTCCAAGGTTACGTACTTTCATCATGTCGTCAGAAGTCTTATTGCAAAGCTCCTCAACAGTATTGATGCCTGCTCTCTTCAGACAGTTGTAAGAACGAACTGAAAGCTCAAGCTCATCAATGCTCATTTCAAGAACTTTCTCTTTCTCATTGTCTTCTTTCTCGATCATAACCTCAGCGGTCTTTGCATTCTCGGAAAGGTCAATGAAAAGGCTTAAATGCTCGCTTAATACCTTTGCTGCAAGGCTTACTGCCTCATCAGGATCCAGCGTGCCATTTGTGTATACATCAAGTGTCAGTTTATCAAAGTCTGTAACCTGACCCACACGTGTATTCTGCACAACCATATTGACTCTCTCAACCGGGCTGTAGATTGCATCAACTGCAATTACACCGATTGGCATGTCATCTGATTTGCCCTTATCCGCACTCACATATCCGCGGCCTTTTGTAATGGTAAGTTCCATTGCAAGTCTGCAATCCTTACCACCGTTTAAGGTAGCGATTACCTGATCCGGATTCATGATCTCGATATCCTGATCTGCCTGAATATCAGCAGCTGTCACAACACCTTTGCCCTCACACTCAATGTATGCGGTCTTCGGCTCATTGTCAGCACTGTTATTCTTAATTGCAAGACTCTTAAGATTCATGATGATCTCTGTCACGTCTTCTTTTACTCCAGGGATGGAGCTGAATTCATGAAGAACACCATCGATCTTAACCTGACTTACTGCAGCTCCCGGCAGGGAGGACAGCATAATTCTTCTAAGAGAATTGCCAAGTGTAGTACCGTAACCTCTTTCAAGAGGTTCTACAACGAATCTTCCAAATTTTTTATCTTCAGATATCTCGGTAATTTCGATTTTTGGTTTATTAAAATCAAACACTATAAATTTCCCTCCTTCTGGGTTGTATGCAATTGAGGGTATTATCAGGGCTCATTATTTGGAGTACAACTCGACGATAAGCATCTCGTTTACAGGAACGTCAATTTCTTCTCTTGTAGGAAGCTCTTTTACAACGCCCTTAAGATTCTCCTGGTCAGCCTCAAGCCAGTTCGGAACAAGTCTTCCGCCTGTTACCTCAAGGATTCCTTTGTATCTCTCAGAACCTTTGCATTTCTCTTTGATCTCGATGCTGTCGCCAGCTTTTACGAGATAAGAAGGAATGTTAACGCATTTTCCGTTTACAAGAACGTGCTTGTGGTCAACGATCTGACGAGCTTCTTTTCTTGTTCTTGCAAATCCCATACGGAAAAGAACATTGTCAAGTCTTGTCTCAAGCATGATCATCAGGTTCTCACCAGTCTGACCTTTCATTCTGTCGGCTTTCTTGTAGTAGTTACGGAAAGGTTTCTCCAGAACGCCATAAATGAATTTTGCTTTCTGTTTTTCTTTTAACTGAAGACCGTACTCAGATACTTTACGGTTTGCACGTTTTAACTGTCTTGTGGATTTTTTATCAATTCCTAAATAAATTGGATCCATTCCAAGGGATCTACATCTTTTCAGGACCGGTGTTCTATCTACTGCCATCTTGGCTTACCTCCTAATTCAATTAGACTCTTCTACGTTTTGGTGGACGGCATCCGTTGTGCGGAACCGGAGTTACGTCACGGATACTTGTTACTTCAAGACCGCATGCCTGAAGGGCACGGATAGCAGCCTCACGACCTGATCCTGGTCCTTTAACCATTACGTCTACTGTTTTTAATCCATGAATTAAAGCAGCCTTTGTTGCAGTCTCAGCTGCCATCTGTGCTGCATAAGGAGTAGATTTCCTTGAACCTCTAAATCCCAGACCGCCGGCACTTGCCCATGAAAGAGCGTTTCCTTCATTGTCAGTCAGAGTAACAATTGTGTTGTTAAAAGAAGACTGGATATGTGCCTGTCCGTGTTCAACGTTTTTCTTGACACGACGTTTTGTTGTCGTTTTTTTAGTTGTTTTTGCCATTTTAAAACTAACCTACGCTTTCCTTAATCAATCAAAATTTATAGTTAGGATACTGAATTATTTCTTCTTATTTGCTACTGTTCTCTTCGGACCCTTGCGTGTTCTAGCATTGGTCTTGGTCTTCTGACCACGAACCGGAAGTCCTTTACGATGACGGATTCCTCTGTAGCATCCGATTTCCTGCAGTCTCTTAATGTTCAGGGCGATTTCTCTACGAAGATCACCTTCTACCATCATTGTCTCATCAATGACAGCCTGAAGTCTCTTAACTTCATCATCAGTCAGGTCTCTGACACGTGTGTCAGGATTTACATTTGCCTGAGCAAGGATTTTGTCTGCACTTGGTCTTCCGATACCATAAATATAGGTAAGACCGATTTCGATTCTTTTCTCTCTTGGTAAGTCTACACCAGCTATACGAGCCATGTACTGTTTCCTCCATTTTCTTTACTGAAAGTTCTGCGTCTTCGTACATCACTTGTATCAGATACAAGGTGAAATGGGATGCATCCATACGCACTCTTTCTTAATTCTTAGTTCCTAATTGGGGTGCCTCGGTATAACACCCAGCTGCTTTTGGCGATTCGCAGCCTTTCCGAAATTTGCGGCCAACGGGCCAACGTTGCCTCCGGTATTAGGCAATACATGCTTAGTTCATTATATGTCAGATGATACAACCCGTCCGGGTGTTTCACCTGCAGCCGCATTCACAAACAATGGATCAATCAACCCTGACGCTGTTTGTGCTTTGGATTCTCACAGATAATTCTGATAGAACCTTTTCTCTTAATGACCTTGCATTTCTCGCAGATCGGTTTTACAGATGATCTTACTTTCACTGGAAATCCTCCTTCCGTAAAATATAGCATTAAAATCTGCAGTTTAGGGCGCAGTTATACACACGTACAAGCGCGTCCGCATTGTATTGTAGCATTATGGTCTACAAAATGCAAGCAGTTTTTTAAATTTTTTTTACATTTTTCTAATTTTTTTAGTTTCTGAAAGTTTGAAACATTTTTTTCTATGTTCATTTGCTTCTATAATAATAGAAGAAACTCCTGTACCATGGGAGCTTTTCCCCAGGCACAGGAGTTTTATATTCATTAATCCGAATTTGCTATTAACAAATCTGAATTACTTATCTCGCCAGATGATTCTTCCCTTGGAAAGATCATATGGGGAAAGCTCCATTGTTACTTTGTCTCCTGGAAGAATACGGATAAAGTTCATGCGCAGCTTGCCGCTGATATGAGCAAGTACAACATGTTTGTTTTCAAGTTCCACTTTAAACATTGCGTTTGGCAGCTTCTCTAAAACAGTGCCTTCTACTTCAAGTACATCTACTTTTGACATTTTATACCTCCTGTATCGCCTTAATGATAATGATTAATACTCTGTGAGTGTCAGAATCTCCGGTTCGCCATCTGTAATCAGTATGGTGTTCTCATAATGTGCGGAAAGGGAACCATCCATGGTCACCACTGTCCATTCGTCATCCAGCCAGCATACATCTGCTCTGCCCATATTGATCATGGGCTCTATGGCAAGTGTCATGCCTGGAAGTAATTTCACTCCCCTGCGTTTCTGAGGGAAGTTGGGAATCTGCGGATCTTCGTGAAGATGAGTACCAATCCCATGTCCCACCAGATCTCGTACAATACCATAACGGTATTTCGCCGCATACGCTCCGATTGCCTTGGAAATATCATTGAGATGATTTCCTGCTTTCGCGAATTTTATTCCTTCAAAGAAGCACTGCCTGGTTACATCCATAAGCTGCTTGGCTTCTTTGGAAACTTCTCCGACTGCATAAGTACGGGCCGCATCAGAATGATATCCTTTATAGATCAGTCCTGCATCAATCTTTACCAGATCACCATCCTGGATAATTTTGTCCTCCGAAGGAATTCCGTGGACCACTTCATCATTCAGGCTGATGCAGAAGGAGCCAGGAAAGCCTCCATAATTCAGAAAATTGGGAATGCATCCCATGGAACGGATCATATCTTCGCCAATACGGTCGATTTCCTTGGTACTCATTCCTGGTTTGATATAAGGGATCAGCCCGTCATGGACTTTTTCCAGAAGATGTCCGGATTCCCTCATAAGTTCAATTTCTTGTGCTGTTTTTATTGAAACTGACATTACTTCTTATCCTCTATTCTATTCGCCAAGGATCTTCACAATATCACCAAATACCTCATCCAGGTTCTTGGTGCCATCTACAGTTTTCAGTACGCCCTGACCAGTATAGTAGTCGATAAGCGGCTGAGTCTGCTCATGATATACATTCAGACGCTTCTGTACAGTCTCCGGCTTGTCATCGTCACGAAGCACAAGATCCTCACCACATGTATCGCAAACCCCCTCTGTCTTCGGAGCTGCAAATACAACGTGGTAGGTTGCACCACATTTTACGCATGCACGTCTTCCACCCATACGGTTCACGATATTCTCATCCGGAACATCAACATCAATAGCATAATCAATCTTGCTTCCCAGCTTGCTTAAAGCATCGGTAAGGCATTCAGCCTGTGGGATTGTTCTTGGAAAACCATCCAGAACATAGCCGTTCTTGGCATCCGGCTGCTGGATTCTGTCCACAACAAGGTCGCAGGTAAGTTCATCCGGTACAAGCAGACCCTGGTCCATATAAGTTTTTGCTTTTTTCCCAAGTTCTGTGCCATTTTTGATATTGGCACGGAAAATATCGCCTGTAGAGATATGGGGAATACCATATTTCTCAGCAATTTTCTTAGCCTGGGTTCCTTTTCCTGCACCTGGTGCACCTAACATGATAATTCTCATAAAAAGCCCTCCATTTTCTCATACTACGAATTAAGGCTGTGACGCATATAAGCACCACAACCTTTATTCTTTTAGTTGTTCAGGAAGCCTTTGTAATTGCGGACAAGCATCTGTGATTCAATCTGTTTCACAGTCTCCAGGATAACTCCAACAATAATGATGATGGAAGTACCACCGAAGGATACGTTTGCACCGAATACTCCATTGAAGAAGAACGGAATAACCGCAACGATAATCAGGCCTACTGCACCTATAAATATAATATAATTTAAGATTTTAGTCAAATAGTCTGACGTTGGTTTTCCTGGACGAATACCAGGAATGAAACCACCCTGCTTTTTGATATTGTCTGCAACTTCCAGCGGGTTGAATGTGATGGAAGTGTAGAAATATGCAAAGAATACGCAAAGTACAATATACAGAAGCAGTCCCCAGCTATACTGTGGCTGACTTGGATTACACCAGTTATTGGATGATAATCCTCGAATAATCTCACTGCCGATGCCGGTTCCATTAGCTTTTCCTGCAAGCTGTGCGATTACGCCTGGGAAAGACATAATTGAGGAAGCAAAGATAACCGGAATAACACCAGCGGTGTTAACTTTCAGCGGTATATTGGTAGTCTGACCACCCATCAGTTTTCTGCCGACCATTTTTCTGGAATACTGAACAGGAATTCTTCTCTCTGCACCGTTAAGGATCAGTACGAATACCACCATGACAACGATGATTGCAACAATGATAACCCCTGCAAGCAGTCCTTTTGCAATTGTTTTTCCTTTGATGAAGTTCTCATAAAGAAGAGATAAGTCACTTGGAACACGGGAAACGATGTTAATGGTCAGGACGATGGAAATACCATTTCCAACACCCTTCTCAGTAATACGCTCACCGATCCACATCAGCATGGCAGAACCAGCTGTGAGACAAGCAACTACAGTTAAGCCCTTAAAGAAGTTCATGTTCGGGATCAGACCCTGGCGACCAAAACCGATTGCCATTGCCACAGACTCAAACAACGCAAGACCAACAGTTACATAACGGGTAATGGCAGTAATTTTCTTTCTGCCCTCTTCTCCATCTCTCTGCATCTCCTCCAGAGCCGGAATGGCAATTGTGAGAAGCTGCATGATAATGGATGATGTAATGTATGGCGTGATGTTCAATGCAAAGATTGACATCTGGGTAAATGAGCCACCGGTGAACGCATCAAAGAAATTGAATGCGTCACCAGTGTTTTTAGCAAACCACTCTTTAAAGAAATCGCTGTCTACTCCTGGAACAGGAAGCTGTGATCCAATACGGATGACAAGAATCATCCATAATACATAGAGGAGTTTACGTCTCATCTCTTTTACTCTGAAAACGTTTTTGAGAGTTTCAAACATTTGATCACCTCTATTAGATCAGCTCTACTGTACCACCTGCAGCTTCGATTTTAGACTTTGCAGTCTCACTTACAGCGTTTACTTTAACTGTAAGCTTCTTGGTAAGCTCGCCGTTTCCAAGGATTTTAACGCCGTCACCAGCTTTGGAAATTGCACTGCTTGCAAGTAAGCTCTCAACTGTAACCTCTGCACCATCCTCAAAACGGTTCAGAACATCAACGTTGATTGCAATGATCTCTTTAGAGTTTCTGTTTGTGAATCCTCTCTTAGGCAGACGTCTGTATAAAGGCATCTGTCCACCTTCAAATCCCGGTTTCTTGTGTCCGGAACGTGCTAACTGTCCTTTATGGCCTTTACCAGCTGTTTTGCCGTTTCCTGAACCATGTCCACGGCCTCTTCTGAAGTTATCGCTGTGCTTAGAACCCTCAGCTGGTCTTAAGTTTGATAATTCCATTATGGCACCTCCTTTTTGTAATTATGCTTCTTCTACTTTTACCAGGTGCTGTACCTGCTGAATCATTCCTCTTGTTGCCGCATTGTCTGGCATCTCAACTGTTTTGTGCATTTTGGTAAGACCCATTGCTTTAACAGTAAGTTTGTGCTTCGGAACTGCGCCAATCGGAGATTTTACTAAAGTAACTTTTAATGTATTTGCCATTTTAATATTCCTCCTTAAGCCAGAATCTCATCAACAGATTTTCCACGAAGTTTTGCAACTTCTTCCGGAGTTTTTAACTGTCTTAAGCCTTCGATGGTTGCAAGAACAACATTCTGCTTATTTCTGGATCCCATACATTTTGTACGGATGTTTTTGATACCAGCTAACTCGATAACGGCACGAGCCGGGCCGCCGGCGATAACTCCAGTACCTTCCGGAGCTCTCTTAAGAAGCATGGAAGCGCTTCCGTAAGAACCTACGAAGTCATGTGTAATGGAACCATTCTCATCTCTTGCTACGGTTACTAATTTCTTAATAGCATCCTCTTTTCCTTTGCGGATTGCTTCCGGAATCTCGGCTGCCTTTCCAAGTCCTGCACCAACGTGTCCATTGCCGTCACCTACAACAACTAAAGCTGTGAAACGGAAGTTACGACCACCTTTAACAACCTTGGTAACACGCTTGATTGATACTACTTTATCTTCTAACTCTAACTGACTAGCATCAATAAGATTACGTTTCATGTGTTTCGCTCCTCCTTATTAGAATTTCAGTCCAGCTTCTCTTGCTGCGTCTGCCAGTGCTTTTACTTTACCATGGTAAATGTATCCACCTCTGTCAAAAACAACTTCCTCGATGCCGGCTTCCACTGCCTTCTTACCGATTACAGTGCCAAGATATGCTGCTGCTGCAACATCGTCGGTGTTCTCAAGCTGTGCTTTTACGTCTTTCTGAAGAGTAGAAGCAGATACTAAAGTCTTTCCAACGGTGTCATCGATAATCTGTGCATACATGTGTTTATTGGAACGAAATACTGCAAGACGCGGAGTTGTTGCAGTGCCATTTAAATGATGACGTAATCTTCTATGCTTTTTCTCGCGAATTTCCGCTCTAGATGCTTTATTAACCATTTTCTCACTCTCCTTAATTATTTCTTACCAGTCTTACCAACTTTGCGTCTGATAACCTCAGTATCATACTTAATACCTTTACCCTTGTATGGCTCAGGTCTTCTCTTATCTCTGATCTCAGCTGCAAACTGTCCAACTTTTTCCTTGCTGATACCGGAAACGATAATCTTGTTACCGTCTACTTTGGTCTCAATACCTTCCGGATCTTCCATTTCTACCGGGTGAGAATATCCAAGGTTTAAAGTAAGCTTCTTGCCCTGCTTAGCGGCTCTGTAACCAACACCGTTAACTTCAAGAGTCTTGGTGTATCCTTCGCTTACACCAACAACCATGTTGTGGATAAGGCTTCTTGTTAAGCCGTGAAGGGATTTCATTTTCTTTAAGTCGTTTGGTCTTGCAACAACTACATGACCATCTTCAACTTTGATTTCCATCTCTGTTGGAAGCGCTCTCTCAAGTGTTCCTTTTGGTCCTTTTACGGTTACTACGTTTCCTTCTGCAACAGATACTTCAACTCCTGCCGGAATAGCAACCGGAAGTCTACCGATACGTGACATACTATGTGTCCTCCTTACTTAGATTATCGGAGAGGTTTTCGCAACCTCTCTGTTTTCAGTGTTTCGTCTACTTCTTGAATGTACGGAGCCGAAGCTTACCATACAAATGCAAGAACCTCGCCGCCTACCTGAAGTTTACGAGCTTCTTTATCGGTGATAACACCTTTATTAGTGGAAAGGATTGCGATTCCAAGTCCTCCAAGAACCTTCGGAAGCTCTTCCTTACCAGCATAAACACGAAGACCCGGTTTAGAGATTCTCTTTAAACCTGTGATGATCTTCTCGTTTTTGTCTTCGCCATATTTCAGTGTGATATGGATGTTTTTAACAACACCATCTTCAACTAAATCGTATTTTGCAATGTATCCCTCATCAACAAGGATGTTTGCAATTGCAATTTTCATCTTGGATGCTGGTACATCTACTGTGTCGTGTTTTGCAGTGTTTGCATTACGAATTCTTGTAAGCATGTCTGCGATTGGATCGCTCATTGTCATGTTAGTTTCCTCCTCATATTCAGACTTTACATGTCATAGTATATTTATATAAATTTACGTGTTACCTGTGTAACATCATCCCGTGACTAAACCGGTACTGCACCTTGCGGCTTGTACTCGTTAAGGTTCGGGATGGACTTTGCACGAAATTCATGTTCGCCTTACGGCTTACATTCATTAAGCGACTTTCAGCTTCGGCTTACCAGGAAGCTTTCTTAACTCCCGGGATCTGTCCTTTGTAAGCTAACTCACGGAAGCAGATTCTGCAGATTCCGTATTTTCTTAAATATGCATGTGGACGTCCACAAATTCTGCAACGGCTATATTCTCTTGTGGAAAATTTAGCTGGACGCTGCTGTTTGATTTTCATTGCTGTCTTAGCCATGAATCGTTCCTCCTATATCAGATCTGCTGACCCCGGCAAGGAGCCGGCGGTCAACTTTGGAATGTTCCTCTACTTATTTCGCAAAAGGCATGTTGAACAGCTTCAGTAACTCACGAGCTTCCTCATCAGTATTTGCTGTTGTAACGAAGATAATGTCCATACCTCTTACTTTGTCAACTTTATCGTACTCAACTTCTGGGAAGATAAGCTGCTCTTTGATACCAAGAGCGTAGTTTCCTCTTCCATCGAATGCGTTAGGATTAACGCCACGGAAGTCACGTACACGTGGAAGTGCCAGGTTGATCAGACGATCAGCGAACTCATACATCTTCTCGCCTCTTAATGTTACTTTACATCCGATCGGCATTCCCTCTCTGATTTTGAAGTTAGCAACAGATTTTTTAGCTTTTGTTGCGATAGCTTTCTGTCCTGTGATCAGCTCCATATCAGCAATAGCTGCGTCAAGAAGCTTAGCGTTCTCTTTTGCTTCACCAACACCCATGTTAATTACGATCTTGTCGAGTTTTGGCACTTGCATAACGTTTTTATATCCGAATTTTTTGGTCATGGCATCCATGATCTCATTAGTATAAAGTTCTTTTAATCTACTCACTTATGTCTGCCTCCTCTCTCAATTAATCGATAACCTTACCTGTTGCTTTGGCAACGCGGACTTTTTTGTCACCATCCATCTTAAAGCCAACTCTTGTTGCTTTTCCATCTGCCATAAGCATTACGTTGGAGATGTGAAGCGGAGCTTCTTTTGTGATGATTCCACCATTCTGGTTTGCAGCTGATGGTTTGGTGTGTTTTGTAACCATATTAACGTTCTCTACTAATACGGTATTGTCTTTTACGTTAACGGCAAGGACTTTGCCTTCTTTGCCTTTATCTTTACCAGCGATTACTGTAACAGTATCACCTTTTTTAATCTTCATAGCTGACATTAGGCACCCTCCTATAATACTTCCGGAGCTAAGGAAACGATCTTCATGAATTTTTTCTCACGAAGCTCTCTGGCAACTGGTCCAAAGATACGTGTTCCTCTCGGAGTTAAGTCGTCTTTAATGATTACGGCAGCATTTTCATCGAAACGGATATAGGATCCGTCTTTACGACGAGCGCCTTTTTTGGATCTAACTACAACAGCCTTTACTACGTCACCTTTTTTAACAACGCCGCCTGGTGTTGCATCTTTAACAGTAGCAACGATTGTATCGCCGATGTTTGCATATCTTCTTGTAGAGCCACCCATAACACGGATACAAAGGATTTCTTTTGCACCAGTGTTGTCGGCAACTTTCAGTCTTGTTTCCTGCTGAATCATACTGGTTATCCTCCTTATTTAACTCTCTCTACTACTTCAACCAGTCTCCATCTCTTGTCTTTGGACAGCGGTCTGGTCTCCATAACTTTTACGGTATCACCGATGTTGCACTCATTGTTTTCGTCATGAGCTTTTAATTTATATGTTCTCTTCACGATTTTCTTGTAAAGAGGATGTTTTACATGGTCTTCAATTGCAACTACGATGGTCTTATCCATCTTATTGCTGACAACCTTACCCACGCGGGTTTTTCTCAGATTTCTTTCCACGATTATGTCCTCCTAAATTCACTATTTGGAAGCGTTAGCTTTCGCAGTGATCACTGTCTGGATTCTGGCAATATTTCTGCGAACCTCTTTGATTCGTCCTGTATTGTCTAATTGATTGGTTGCATTCTGAAATCTCAGATTGAAAAGTTCTTTCTTAGCAGCTACTAATTCTTCGTTTAATTCTGCAGCTGATTTTGCCTGTAAATCTTCTACGAATTTATTAATTTTCACTGTTATCACCGCCTTCTAACTCTGCACGAGAAACTATTTTGCATTTACATGGTAACTTGTGCATTGCAAGACGTAATGCCTCACGAGCGATTTCTTCAGAAACGCCTGCGATCTCAAACATAACACGTCCTGGTTTAACAACTGCTACCCAGTATTCCAGGGCACCTTTTCCGGAACCCATACGAGTTTCTGCTGGTTTTGCTGTTACTGGTTTATCTGGGAAAATCTTGATCCAAACCTTACCACCACGTTTGATATAACGGGTCATAGCAACACGGGCTGCCTCGATCTGATTAGATCTGATCCAGCAAGGCTCGGTAGCAACAAGACCGAATTCACCATAATTGATCTGATTACCTCTAAGGGCTTTTCCTCTCATGGAGCCACGGAATTGTTTACGACGTTTAACTCTTTTTGGCATTAACATTATTTATCGCTCCCTTCCTTAGTTCCTTTAGTTGGAAGAATCTCACCATTGTAGATCCATGCCTTTACACCAACTTTGCCATATGTGGTGTCTGCTTCTGCGAAACCATAATCGATGTCTGCACGAAGTGTCTGAAGCGGAATAGTTCCATCGCTGTAGAACTCTGTACGAGCCATATCAGCTCCACCAAGACGTCCGGATACGGATGTTTTGATTCCCTTTGCTCCAGATTTCATTGTACGCTGCATTGTAGATTTCATAGCACGTCTGAAGGAGATACGGTTCTCCAGCTGAAGAGCGATGTTCTCTGCAACAAGCTGAGCGTCTCTGTCTGGTCTCTTAACTTCTTTGATATCAACGATAAGCTTCTTGTCTGTGTATTTAGCAAGTTCAGCTTTAACTTTCTCGATCTCAGCGCCGCCTTTACCGATTACGATACCAGGTTTAGCTGTGTAAATGATAACTTTGACTCTGTCAGATGCTCTCTCGATCTCGATCTTGGAAACACCTGCGCTGTATAATTTCTTTTTGAGGAATGTTCTGATGTTGTAGTCCTCTACCAGATAGTCTGCGAAATCGCTCTCTGCATACCATCTTGAATCCCAATCCTTGATAACACCGACTCTAAGGCCATGTGGGTTAACTTTCTGTCCCATGTTTATCCTCCTTATTTCTCATCCAGCACGATGGTAATATGGCTTGTTCTCTTCTCGATTCTGTAAGCTCTACCCTGTGCTCTTGGCTGGATTCTCTTCATTGTAGGTCCTTTATTTGCATAGCAGGCTGCAACGACGAGATTGTCTGCGTTCATTCCGTTATTGTTCTCAGCGTTAGCAATAGCTGATTCCAGTAACTTTTTGATTACGCTGGAAGCGTATCTTGGGTTGTATGTCAGGATACCAAGTGCTGTCTGCACATCTTTGCCACGGATTGCATCTAAAACGTAGCAGGCTTTCTGAACAGAAATTCTTGCATAAGATAATTTTGCAGACGGTCTTGTCTCTCTATTATTCTCATTTCTGGCTCTCTTAATCTGGCTTCTATGTCCTTTTGCCATTTTAAAGTGCCTCCTTTCGTCATATTCAATATTCAGGTAAACACCTGGGTTGCCCGGACCGCTTCTTGCGATCAGGCAGCCTGGTGAAAAGTACTAACTAACGAACACCGGATTTCTTTTCGTCTTTTCCGTGTCCTCTGTAGGTTCTGGTAGCAACAAACTCACCAAGTTTGTGACCAACCATATCCTCAGTAATATATACCGGCACATGTTTTCTTCCGTCATGGACAGCGATTGTATGTCCAACAAAAGACGGGAAGATTGTGGAACGGCGTGACCAAGTTTTGATTACGGATTTATCATTTGCAGCGTTTAATGCATCTACTTTTTTAAGTAAGCTCTGATCTGCAAAAGGTCCTTTTTTCAGTGAACGAGACATTCTTAATCCTCCTTATTATTTGCTTAAAGCTTTTCCATCGCGTCTTCTTACGATGAGCTTGTTGGACGCTTTGTTTTTCTTTCTTGTCTTCAGACCAAGAGCAGGTTTGCCCCAAGGTGTACACGGACCTGGACGTCCAACCGGAGCGCGGCCCTCTCCACCACCATGTGGATGGTCATTCGGGTTCATAACAGAACCGCGAACTGTAGGTCTGATTCCCATGTGACGCTTACGGCCAGCTTTACCGATGTTGATCAGGTTGTGATCACCATTTCCGATGATACCAACTGTAGCACGGCAGATGATCGGAACCATTCTCATCTCACCAGATGGGAGACGAAGTGTAGCGTATTTGCCTTCTTTAGCCATAAGCTGAGCACCATTACCAGCGGAACGAACCATCTGTCCGCCCTTTCCTGGGTGAAGCTCAATGTTATGAACCATAGTACCAACCGGGATAAGCTCTAACGGTAAGCAGTTACCTACACGGATTTCAGCTTCCGGTCCGTTCATAACTTTCTGTCCAACTTTAAGTCCTTCCGGAGCAAGAATGTATGCTTTCTCGCCATCTGCATAGCAGATAAGTGCGATGTTTGCTGTTCTGTTCGGATCATACTCAACAGATTTAACTACTGCCGGGATTCCATCTTTTCTTCTCTTGAAGTCAATGATTCTATATTTTCTACGGCTTCCGCCTCCCTGATGTCTTACAGTGATCTTACCCTGGTTGTTACGTCCAGCGTTTTTCTTTAAAGACACGGTAAGGGATTTCTCTGGTGTTGCTTTAGTGATCTCAGAGAAGTCGGAACCAGTCATATGTCTTCTAGACGGGGTATATGGGTTATAACTTTTGATTCCCATTTCTTTTCTCCTTTCAAATTTGTTCTCACGCTTTTGAATGCGTATAAACTGCTATCTGTTAATTAAAGACCCTCGAAGATCTCGATGTCTTTGCTGTCCTCTGTAAGGGCTACGATAGCTTTTTTGGATTTAGCAGTTTTTCCAACCACCATTCCGCGGCGTTTTTTCTTACCATCAAGATTCATGGTATTTACGCTTTTAACTTTTGTTCCATCGAACATTTTCTCAACTGCTTCTTTGATCTGAGCTTTGTTTGCTTCCGGATGAACAAGGAAAGTATATTTCTTCTCACCCATAGCAGCCATGGATTTTTCAGTGATCACTGGTCTTTTGATCACGTCGTAATATTTAATATCTGCCATTATGCGTATACCTCCTCGATGGATGCTACAGCGTCTTTAGTTACTACTACAGTACCGTGGCTCATAACATCATATACGTTGATGCCGTTAGCAGCTACAGTCTGTACGTTCTCGATATTTCTTGCAGAAAGGATTACGTTCTTGTCTTCCTGTGCTGTTACAATAAGAGCTTTCTCTGCTTTCAGGTTTGTAAGAACCTTCTGCATTTCTTTTGTCTTTGCATCAGCAAGTGCAAGGCTATCAACAACTACGAATTTATTGTCCTGAACTTTGGAAGTCAGAGCGGATTTAAGAGCTGCTCTTCTTTCTTTTTTGTTCATTTTTACTTCATAATCTCTTGGAGTTGGTGCGAAAATAATTCCGCCGCCTGTCCACTGTGCAGCACGGATGGATCCCTGTCTAGCATGACCGGTTCCTTTCTGTCTCCAAGGTTTTCTTCCGCCACCGCTTACTTCAGAACGAGTTTTCGCTTTCTGAGTACCCTGGCGTTTATTTGCAAGCTGACGAACAACAGCAAGGTGAACAAGATGCTCATTGACTTCAACGCCGAATACTGCATCGTTCAGCTCCATTGTTCCAACTTCATTGCCTTCCATATTATAAACAGTTACGTTTGCCATTTGTGTGCTCCTCCTTTCTTATTATAAGGACTTTACTGTCTCTTTGATTGTAACCAAGGATTTCTTAGGTCCTGGAACAGCACCTTTAACTAACAGTAAGTTATTCTCTGTATCTACGCGTACGATCTCAAGATTCTGAACAGTTACCTGCTCGCTTCCCATATGACCTGGCATGTGTTTTCCTTTGAATACCTTGCTCGGATCAGAACAAGCACCATTGGAACCTGCATGACGATGATATTTGGAACCGTGAGCCATAGGTCCTCTGGACTGTCCATGTCTCTTGATTGCGCCCTGGAAGCCTTTACCTTTTGAAACTGCTGTTGCATCGATGTGATCTCCAGCTGCAAAGATATCAGCTTTAATTTCCTGTCCTACCTCATATTCAGCAGCGTTCTCAAAACGGAATTCTTTAACGAATCTCTTAACTGCAACGCCTGCTTTTGCAAAGTGGCCTGTTTCCGGTTTGTTCACCAGTTTCTCTCTGATGTCGCCGAAGCCAACCTGAACTGCTGTGTATCCGTCGTTCTCATCTGTTTTAACCTGAGTTACGACACATGGACCAGCCTGTAAAACGGTTACCGGAATTAACATTCCATCTTCGTTGAAGATCTGAGTCATTCCGACTTTGGTAGCTAAAATAGCTTTCTTCATCTTTCTTCCTCCTATAGCGGATTGCCCTTTCGGGTAATCATATAATAAATAGCTAAATGCTTATGCATTTACAAGATTAATTATTTTGCCTTCATCTTGATGTCGATATGAACACCAGCAGGCATTTCCAGTCTGGACAGTGCATCAACTGTCTTCTGGGTCGGAGCAATGATATCAATCAGTCTCTTATGTGTTCTCTGCTCAAACTGTTCTCTGGAATCTTTATATTTGTGAACAGCTCTTAAGATTGTAACAACTTCCTTCTTAGTTGGAAGCGGAACCGGTCCGCTAACTGTTGCACCATTCTTCTTAACAGTGTCGATGATCTTTGCAGCAGATGCATCTACTAACTGATGATCGTAAGCTTTTAATGTGATTCTCATTACCTGATTTGCCATAAAAAAAGTCTCCTCCTATTCGTACTCACTATCAGTACGACAAGCGGCGACTGTACACATCTCCGTGTGTGTCCTAAAACATCTTCCTGCTACGGACATTCTTTCACACGTCCCATCCCAAGATGGCTATTGAACTTGTACAGTGACTTGTCGTCAGTTTCCTAACTTGACATTCGCTCCACGGAAAACCCGCCTTAGTCGGCGGCAACCTCGCGCTTCATTGCTATCATGTCACAGCAGATATTAGTATACACAAAGGTTTTAAAAATTGCAAGTGTTTTTTTCAAAAAATCCAGATGTTTTTTTGTATTATTTTAAATACAATCCAGAGTGTGTCTGAAAATGGTTTTATGCAAGATGTGAGTGTGTATATTCCAGTTTTTTCTTTCTTCCTATTATATAGTGCTTCTAATAGCTGTCGGTTACACTCCTGCTGCCGGCAACTATCAATCAGCTTTCATTATTTAACACAGTGGCTCTAAAACCTTACGAAATCATTGTCTTTTCCTTAATATAAAAACGAGAAGAGGCATCATCGAATGCCTCTTCTTTCCTATTATAATAATGAATTAATCTTCATCATCATAGTATTCGTCTTCATCCTCATCTTCGTCAGCAAAGATATCAGAATAATCAAACAAAGTTACCTTGGTTATCTCATCCTTTACAATGTCAGGAGCATCTCCTTCTTTCTTTGCTTTCGCAGCAAGCTGCGCCGGTGAATATCTTGGGATTGCCAGTTTCTTGATCTCAACTGGTTTATCCTCTTCTTCCTCATGAATCTCCGGAGCTGCTTTCTTCTTCAGTGCTGCCTTCTTAGTCTGTGTTGCAGGCTTAGCAGACTTCCTGACTGGTTTGGAGTCTTTTGCAGTAGCTGCTGCTACTTCTTTCTTCAGAAGTTCATGTGCTTCACTTGTAGCACTCTGTACAGCTCTTTGTGGCGCTTCCTCTTCCTCTACATCAAAATCATCTTCATCGATTTCATCCACAAAGCCACCGGTACGGATCTTACGCTTCTCTTTCTTGCTGCGCTTGCCCTGAGCTTTGATTTCACGCTCTTCATCACGGTACTCACGCTCTTTACGCTTTTCTTCTTTCTTCAGCTCTTTACGGCTCTTCACGTATCCTGGTTCTGTATCCTCCGGATAGTCGTCATAATCATCCAGATCTTTTTTCCAGAGTTCTGCGATTACATAAAGAATAATCAGAAACAAAACGGTAAGCCCAAGAACAATCAGACCCTCAATACTCTTGGTAGCTGCCATCAGATATCCGATAAACGGAATTGTTACAACAATTTTCGGAAGGTAGCTTCCAATTGCCACATTAATCGGCTGTCCCTGAGAAACAGTTGGATCCATAGCAGTACCTGTACCATTTGTGACTTCAGCGCTGGCCAGTGTATAACGATACACTGCATTCTCATCATTTACAAGGATCGGTGTACCCAGAGCTGCTTCTTCGGTTTTAACCGGAATTGCATATGTAACAGATCCCATTGCCAGATTTGACTTGACTGTGGAGTCGTCTCTGATTTCAGTCGTCACTCCAAAGAATGGAGGAACCGCTAATGCAACCACACAAAGTATGGTACATATTACAACAAAATGTACTATAAATTTCAAAAACTTAGACATTGGTAACCATCCTCACTTTTTACGGCAGCCTTTACTGGTTGCTCAGATACTGTTCAATACTGCTCATCGCAGCTTCTTCATCTTCACCATTAGCAGAAAGTGTAATCTCCTCACCGGCGTCAAGTCCCAGTGTCATCATACCCATAATACTCTTGGCATTTACTTTCTTCTTGCCTACTTCTACATAAATTTCACTGTTGAACTGACTTGCCACCTGTACCAGCTGTGCAACGGGTCTGGCTTCAAGCCCTGTGGACAGGTGAATGGTGATTGGTTTTTTAATCATAATAACTCCTCCTTGTTTTCCCTCAGGTCATCTGCAAGCAGGCTTAATTTACGAAGCCGGTGATTTACTCCAGACTTTCCAACCTGTGGATTCAACATCAATCCTAGTTCTTTAAGTGTTGCTTCCGGATACTGCAACCGCAATCTGGCGATCTCCTCAAGTCCTTCATTCAGACTCTCCAGGCCCACCTTTTCCTCAAGAAGTCTGATATCCTCGATCTGCTTCACTGCTGCATTAACCGTCTTATTTATGTTAGCAGTCTCACAGTTTACCTTCCGATTCACAGAATTGCGCATCTCTTTCAGGATACGGATATTCTCCAGATCCATAAGAGCAACATTTGCTTCCATAATAGCAAGCATGTCTACGATCTGTGCGCCTTCCTTCACATAGAGTACATAAGACTTCTTACGCAGAACAATCTTGGCATCTATATGAAAGCTGTGAATAATTTCCTGTAGCTGCCCGCTGATCTCCCGGCTGGGACATACAATTTCGAAATGATATCCCTTCTGCGGATCACTGATCGAACCTGCCGAGAGAAAAGCACCGCGTACAAACGCCCTTTTGCAGCAATCCCTCTGATATACAATAGAATTGGATACAAGTGGCATTCCTCCGCTCACTCCCGAAAATTCCAGCTTGGCAGAATCCAGTATTTCCTTTACCAAAACCTGATCAATAATGGAAATACAATAAAGATTTCCCTTTCTGAAACAGTCAATCCGGGAATTTGATACATCTGTCTCTATATTAAATGTTTTTTGCAATAATGTAAAGCCTTTTCTTGAAAGTGCCTCATTTTCTGTCTGGATACGCAGGGATTTTTTCCCATCAGTTCCAGCCTCCAGGCTGCCGCAGAAAGTAAAGATTGCAGCCAGTTCCGCAATCCTGCAGTGTCTTCCGGAGCCGATATGCCTGGAAAGTTCTTCTTTCACCATCCCTGAAAAAGACATTCATCGATCTCCTCTTTCTATTTTTTCAATAGGCGATCTTTATCCACATCTCTGTGCTCCAATCGAAAACCGTATTCACCATTTCTGGCGATCCGGCTATACAACTCTCTTGCAATGGTAACGGAACGGTGCTTGCCCCCTGTGCAGCCAACTGCAATTACAAGGCTTGTTTTACCCTCCTGTGCATACTTAGGAATCAGGAACTCCACCATATCTTCCAGTTTATTTGCAAAAATCCTTGCGGTCTCATTATCCATCACATAATTAAACACGCTCTCATCCATACCGGTAAGGGGACGTAATTCATCCTCATAATATGGATTCGGAAGAAAACGCACATCGAATACCAGGTCTGCATCTGCCGGAATTCCATACTTAAATCCAAAAGACAGAACCGTGACCATCATATTACAGAATTTTTCATTATTTACAAAAATCTTCTCAATTTCCTGGCGCAGCTCCCTTGTAAGAAGGTGACTGGTATCAATAATATAATCAGCTCTCTTACGAAGAAAATCCATTTTCTGGCGTTCCAGACGGATTCCGTCATCTACCCTGCCGTTACTGGCAAGCGGATGGCTGCGTCTGGTTTCCTTATAACGCTTTACCAGCACGGAATCTTCTGCATCCATAAAAAGAATCTCAAAATCATATCCAGCTTCTTTCATATGATCCAGAACCTGTGCCAGTTCTTCCAGAGAGTGACCGCTTCTGGCATCAATACCAAGAGCCGCATTCTGGACTCCTTCTTCATGTACTTCCAGCATCAGGGAAGCAAATTTCTCCACCAATGGAATAGGAAGATTGTCCACACAAAAATAGTGGGCATCCTCCAGCATTTTCAGCACTGTGGATTTTCCAGCACCGGAAACGCCTGTAACAATTACAAATCGCATAATTTATCTCCTGCCGGGCAGAATGTTTAATGTTCATAACCTAACCTGTAACGCAAATTGAACTCATCTGCCTCTTATGTGTCTTAAGTCCATTCCAAAGGACTCTTTATGGATCTAGAATTCTCCCAGAAACTTCACCTCAGGTTCAAGCTTCACACCAAATTTCTCCAGAACAATTCTTTGAACGTCAGACATCAATGTAGTAACATCTTTCGCTGTGGCATTTCCTGTATTGATCACGAAACCGCAATGTTTCTCGGAAACCTGGGCACCGCCTACCTGATAGCCTCGCAATCCGCTGTCCATGATCAGTTTACCTGCAAAATAGCCCTCTGGCCGTTTGAAAGTGCTTCCTGCACTTGGATAAGAAAGCGGCTGCTTGCTGGTTCGCATCCCTGCCAGCTCCTGCATACGGCTGCGAATCTCCTCCTGATCACCTTTTTCAAGAGAAATGACAGCTTCCAGAACAATATAGCCAGCTTCTTTTATCACACTGGTTCGATAACCCATGTGAAGTTCATCTGCCTGCAAGGTCAGGACTCCGCCCTCTGGAGTAAGAACCGTGACTTCTTTCAGAACATCCTTCATTTCTCCGCCATACGCTCCTGCATTCATCACCACAGCGCCGCCTAAGGTTCCCGGAATTCCCCCTGCAAACTCAAAGCCAGTCAGCGATGCCTCTCTTGCAGCTGCAGCAATTCCAGATAAAAGAGCTCCTGCCTGGGCATGGATCCGGCTGTCTTCAACTCTGATCTGTCCAAAGTTTCTATACAGCTGCACTACCACTCCCTGATAGCCCTTGTCGCTTACAAGAAGATTGCTTCCATTTCCAAGAATAAAATATGGAACATTTTTTTCCTTACAAACTGCTATGATTCTCCTAATCTCGTCAGCATTCTCCGGTACCAGAAAGAAATCTGCCGGACCGCCAATTCGGAATGTAGTATGCCTGCTCATAAGCTCCGCTTCCAGTATCCGGTTATCTTCCAGAATTTCCTGGAACCTCTGTTTTAAATTCACATTCACAGATTTACATCCTCTATCTTTCTATACTCAACTTTTCTATCAAATAATATCTGCGCCAATCCTATTCTTTCCATTGCCGCATCGTTTTATTATACTATTTAACTTCACAAATGTACAGAAAAAACGCATATTTTCTAAGATTCTTTCCATACTAAATGTTGTTATGATAGTTGCAAAACAACAAACTTTTCTCAGCGACAGGTCCGTTTCGTGAAAGGAGAATTCACCCATGCTCCAGCAAGTTTTTCTATCCATAGTTGGCTTCTGCTCTGGAATCATCATCGCAGGCGGTGTAGTTGGCCTGCTTATCGGTCTTTCCATCGTTCCCCGCTATGCCGGTATCACTCATACAGGAAAACATATATTGTTATATGAAGATATTACGCTTCTTGGCATTGTATGTGGCAACCTTTTTTTCCTCTATGGCTGGCACATTCCAGGCGGAACCTTTGCTCTGCTCCTTTATGGACTTTTTTCCGGTATCTTTCTGGGCGGATGGATCATGGCACTTGCTGAGATGGCAGATGTTTTCCCCATCTTTTCCAGAAGGATCAAACTGACCAATGGAATCCGATGGGTCGTGATCGCGGTGGCCTTCGGAAAAGCTTTGGGATCTTTGTATTATTTTTATAAACGGTGTTTTCCCTGAATTGCGTAAAAAAATCGACGCAGCTAATTTTCTATAATAAATAAGAAGGAACGTTTTTACCAGACTTTCCTTTTTTATCCTTCTTTGACACCTTGGCGCTTTCTTCTTTATTTTCTCCGGTGATTATCGGACATTCATCTGACAGGCCACGGTACCATTTCCGATAATCTGCAGGAGAACAGCCCATCTCTTTTCGGAAAGTCTCTGAAAAATAGCTTGCTCCTGCAAAACCATTTTCCACTGCAATATCTCCCATGGAAGCAGTCTTCTCCAGAACTGCATCCATACTGTTCCAGATTCTGCATTTCTGCAAATATTCGAATGGAGTCATCTCCATATGTTTCTTAAAGAAACGGCAAAAATCACCAGTGCTTACCTGGCATGCTTCTGCCATAGCAGAAAGAGTCAGTTTCTCGTTACAATGCTCCGTGAGATATCCTGTCATACGATTTAGTTTCAACCGTTCCCTGATCACTGCATTCTTACATTCTGGACGCGGCTGGGCAAATTTCTTATAAAGGCTTCCCCATGCAGTGAACAGCCAGCTCTTCATATCCAGTTCATAGGCCATATCCCTGCCTTCTGCTGTCTGCGCAGCGGCAAGAAGTGCCTGAAGAAGAATGTCTTCATCTGTATCTTCCTCAGCTGATGGCATAAACCTGCAATAAGCGAATGATTCTGCTTCTGCAACCGGTGAAATATATTTATTCTGAAGGCTCTCATCTCCAGCTGCCAGATACTCTCCAGCCACCTCAATTATATAAAAACTGCTGCTTTCCTTCTCACTTCTGACCAGACGATAGGACTGTCCTGCATTGATAAATAAAGCCTCTCCAGCTTCCAGATCTACTTTCTCCTGATTTATCTGACACTGTATTTCTCCTTCTTCTGCCAATAAAAAAGTAAATGCATTCCCACTGATGCATGGCATATGTCCAAATTCCGGCTGAAGCAGTCCCAGCTTATAGATTCTGATCTTATTCTCAGTTTCCTCTGTAAGGAGCTTTACTCCCTTCCCCATAAAATATTTTCCCATAAGTTACCTCTCTTCTTTGGTTTATAATATAAAGCTACTGCTATTCTGTTTACAAGCAATAGCAGCATCTTCCGTAATAACTATAACAATACTATCATAATAGTATAAATTCAGCTAAAAAGAAAGTATATTTTACATATTTTTTCACATAATAATAAAACCCAAAAGGTTACTGTACTCTAAACAAGCAGTTCCATTCATCATGGCTACAGGAGGCATTTATGAACAATTCCATACCAAAAGAAAAGCAGAAACAATACGCCGATTATGTAAAACAGATCACCCCCACCCACAGTCTTCCCATGAACATGGCAAAGGCTTTTCTCACAGGCGGTGCAATCTGTGTCGTTGGGCAGATTATAACAAATTTCGCAAAATCCAGAGGATTAGACCAGGATATGGCCGGTACCTGGTGTTCTGTCACCCTGGTTTTCATCAGTGTTATTCTTACCGGATTTAATATTTATCCAAAGATTGGAAAATTTGGCGGAGCGGGAAGTCTGGTTCCAATCACTGGTTTTGCTAATTCCGTAGCTGCCCCTGCCATTGAATATAAAACGGAGGGTCAGGTCTTTGGAATCGGCTGCAAGATTTTCACCATTGCAGGTCCTGTGATTCTTTACGGAATCATGAGTTCCTGGGTTGCCGGAGTGATCTACTATCTTCTGAAAATAATGGAGGTGATTTCATGAATTCACAGACACCAGCCAGACTTACCGGTTCTGCCAGTATGAGCTTTCAGAATCCGGTTTACGTTGTAAGCTGTGCTTCTGTAGTTGGAAAAAAGGAAGGGGAAGGACCTCTTGGAAGCAAATTCGATCTGGTCTGCGAAGAGCCTATGTTTGGAGAGGATACCTGGGAAGCTGCGGAAAGCACCATGCAAAAAGAAGCAGCCGCATTGGCTCTTGGAAAAGCCGGGCTTACTCCCGGGGATATCCGCATGACCTTCGCAGGTGATCTTCTGGCTCAGACTACCGCCTCTTCCTTTGGAATTGCCGGAATGGGAATCCCATTTTATGGACTTTTCGGTGCATGCTCCACCATAGGGGAATCCCTCTCTCTTGGCGCCATGTCTGCCGCAGCCGGATACGGAGAACATATTCTCTGTGCCACTTCCAGCCATTTTGCCAGTGCAGAAAAAGAATTCCGCTTTCCTCTGGCTTACGGAAACCAGCGTCCTCTCTCAGCCACATGGACTGTTACCGGGAGCGGTGCCTGTGTTCTCTCCGGAACTTTGCCTGTTCCGGAAATCCCGGAAAAGACTGAGTCGCTTATTTCAGAAGAAGGATGTGTCCAAATAACAGGACTTACCACTGGAAGGCTGATTGACTTTGGACTTAAGGATTCTCTGAACATGGGTGGATGCATGGCACCTGCCGCCTGCGATACCATTTACCGGAATTTTTGTGACTTTGGCCGAGCACCTGATGATTACGATGCAATCTTCACCGGAGACCTGGGAGCTGTTGGAAAACGGATCCTACTGGATCTGTTAAATGAAAAAGGATATGATATAGAGTCCATTTATCAGGACTGTGGGCTTTTAATCTTTGATGGTGAAACACAGGATACTCATTCTGGTGGAAGTGGTTGTGGGTGCAGTGCATCTGTGCTGGCTGCCTATATTCTGCCGGAACTGGCAAAAGGAACCTGGAAAAGGGTGCTCTTTGTTCCTACAGGAGCATTGCTTTCCAAAACAAGTTTTAATGAGGGAGATTCCATTCCGGGGATTGCACATGCGGTAGTGTTAGAGCATGTTTCAAAAAAAGATCAAAAGCAGTAAACTAAATAATTGTGCGTACTTCCTGTATAATTGCAATCCTATAAACCGTACTGTATTAATTATAATCTGTCTCTACCAACTATCTTTGTCTGTATCTATGAGGAGATGATTCCATGGACTATTTTAATGCATTCTGGGTAGGTGGCCTGATCTGCGCCCTTGTCCAGATTTTACTTGATAAAACCAAACTTATGCCCGGACGTGTCATGGTTCTTCTGGTATGCACCGGCTCTATTCTTGGCGCCATAGGCATTTATCAGCCTCTGATTGATTTCGCCGGTGCCGGTGCTGCTGTGCCACTACTTGGTTTCGGGAATACACTATGGAAAGGTCTGAAAGAAGCCATCGACACAGATGGTGTCATCGGGCTTTTCACAGGAGGCTTCACCGCCTGCGCAGCTGGTGTCTCTGCAGCCCTGATTTTTTCTTATCTGGCAAGCTGGTTTTTTAAACCGAAAATGAAAGAATAACAACGTACTTTATCCTTGCCTGTAACCAACATTTTTTGCAATGGGAGTGAATTTCATGAGTGACACACTATACATCCAAACCAAAGAAAACGTGGAGGTTCATCACCCCCATGTCTATCTCCAGGACATTGCTAAGCTATCCTGCACCAATTCCAAAATTTTAAATCACCTGCGGGTTCTCCCGGTAGCAAACCTGGATCCGGACAAGACAGGCAGGTATGTGATTTCTGTTATGGATCTTATAAATGATATCCAGCTCAAAGAGCCTGATCTTGCTATTACGCATATTGGCGAACCAAACTTCATCATCACCTATCAGAAGGAAGGAACTGTCAATATTGTTATAAGATGGTGCAAAGTCATATTTGTCTGCCTCGCCACCTTTTTCGGTGCAGGCTTTTCCATTATGACCTTTAACAATGACGTAGACATCCCCGCTCTATTTGAGCAGATCTACACCCAGGTCACCGGACAGCCCACAACCGGCAATACTGTCTTGGAAATCTCCTACTCTCTCGGTATCGGTCTTGGTGTCCTGTTCTTCTTCAACCACTTCGGTAGAATAAAGCTCACCGACGATCCCACACCTATGCAGGTGCAGATGCGTCTGTATGAAGATGACATAAATACCACGATCATTGAAGATATTTCACGAAATAAAGAATGACCGCTCACAGTAAGTTACTGTTCACTCCGTGACCAGTAACACGCTTCGCGATGCACAGAAATCATGCATTCGCATGATTTCGCGCCGCAATTTGCACCAAGCCGTTGCTATTTTTATAAAAAAATGATACTATATCTTTATGTGAATGCTCTCTGTGAACACTTTTCCACAGGGAGCTTATTTTACCAGAAGAGGAGACACATCATGAACAATTACAGAATGGGAACAAAATGTGTTCAGGCCGGATATAAACCGGGAAATGGTGAACCAAGACAGATCCCGATCATTCAGTCAACAACATTCAAATACGACACCAGCGAGGATATGGGAAAACTTTTCGACCTTGAAGCTGAGGGTTATTTCTACTCCCGCCTTCAGAATCCTACCTGCGACCATGTTGCAGCCAAGATTGCTGCAATGGAGGGTGGAACTGCAGCTATGCTCACTTCTTCCGGACAGGCAGCCAATTTCATGGCTCTGTTCAATATCTGTGAGTGCGGAGACCACATTGTGGCTTCTTCTTCCATTTATGGCGGAACCTTCAACTTAATCTCTGTTACCATGGCCAAAATGGGTATCACCGCAACCTTTGTTTCCCCAGATGCTACTGAAGAAGAATTAAACGCAGCTTTCAAGCCAAATACCAAAGTTATGTTCGGCGAAACCATTGCGAATCCGGCACTTACCGTCCTGGATATTGAACTTTTTGCAAAAGTTGCTCACGAACATGGGGTTCCCCTTGTAGTCGATAACACCTTCCCTACACCAGTAAACTGCCGCCCCATCGAATGGGGTGCTGACATTGTTACTCACTCCACCACCAAATACATGGACGGACATGGTGCAGCATTAGGCGGTGCTATAATTGATGGCGGTCACTTTGACTGGATGGCGCACAAAGACCGATATCCAGGACTTTGCACGCCAGATGAGAGCTATCACGGAATTACATATGCTGAGAAATTTGGAAAAGAAGGCGCATTCATCACGAAATGTACCGCTCAGCTTATGCGTGATTTCGGTTCCATGCAGTCCCCGAACAGTGCTTTCATCCTGAATCTCGGACTGGAGTCCTTGCATGTACGCATGCCGAAGCATGTGGAGAATGGACAGGCTGTAGCAGAATTTCTGGAAAGCCATCCGAAGGTAGCTTACGTAAATTACCCTGGACTTCCATCTAATAAATACTATGACAGAGCGAAGAAATATCTGCCAAACGGCGGCTGCGGTGTTGTCTCCTTCGGTCTGAAGGGCGGCCGTGAAGCAGCTTCCACCTTTATGCAGAACTTAAAGCTTGGCGCAATTGAGACTCACGTAGCAGATGCAAGAACCTGCTGCCTGAACCCTGCCACCTCCACCCACAGACAGATGACAGACGAGCAGCTCATTGAAGCTGGCGTACCGGCAGAGCTGATCCGTATCAGTCTTGGTCTTGAGGATAAAGAGGATCTGATCGCGGATATTTCCAATGCGCTGGATGCAATTAAATAATTGCATGCTTTCCACAATAACGGATTGAAATTATAGAGTTTTACACTTTTTATAACTATTCCTACACATAAATCCCCATAACAGACCTTAAATTTGATCTGTTACGGGGATTTTTCTTTTCCTCACTAAAGCATATACCACGTCAATTATTTTCGATGGAGAACTGCCATGTTTTTTTTCCATATTATTGAACTTCGAATAAGCAATAACTTCTCCATCTCCATTTTTACATTTTTACATTTTTACAAATGCTATACCAGAATTTTTTATTGTAATTCCAGGACAGGTATGATACAATTTATCCGGTTAACGGAATGCAGTGCCAGGGGGAGCGCCCTTGTGCTGCGGTCAGAATTTGTGATGACGAAAACCAGATTGCGAGGGAGCCCGTAGGTCCGGGTTGAGAGGATCCCGTCAGGATCGACCGAAACCTGTTCACCTGTTTTTTTGCAGGTGGATTGTCAGCATCTGCTCGAAAGTCATTTTCGATACATGCTGGGAGGCATGTATTTTTATTTACATGAATAATGAGCCCTTCTCACCATGGCATATTTGAGAGTCCATTGCTGTAATCTCTATTCCCAGCTTTGCAGAAAAATTTTTTCAAACATTCTATAGTAAGAAATTGGGCAATTTTCTCGTTATAACCGACTTCCAGCAGAAATAAAGTTACTGCCCATTTTATTCGCAGCGATTCGCTTTGCGTCATATTTCAAATGCGCAGTAACACATTATATGATCAAACAAAAGCATGGAGGTATTTCACTATGAAGAAACACATTGTATCCGCACTTTCCCTGGCATTATGCCTGGGACTTACCGTTGGGAGCACTGTCACTGTTTTTGCAGAGGACACCAAAACCATTGATTCTCTGAAGATTGCATTTTCCCCATATGCAGATTCCGACACCATCACCACTGCTACAGAGCCGCTGGAAGATTTACTGAAGGAAACATTGCTCACCAAGGGGTATGACGTGGAGAACGTGGACATGACAGTAGGTACAAGCTACACCGCTGTTGGCCAGGCTTTAAGTGCAGGAAGCGCAGATATCGGATTTATTTCCGGCGGAAATTACGTACTTTTCTCTGATGACTGTGACGTTCTTCTTACCGCCCTTCGCTATGGAATCAACAAAGATTCTGATGATCCGAAAGATTGGAATGATGGTACAATCGAAGAAAACACCGATGAGATGTCTACCTATTACCGTTCTATTATTCTGGCAGGTCCAAGCGAAAAGGGACAGGCTTTACTGGAAAAGGTAAATAACGGCGAAGAGCTTACCTGGGATGATCTGAACGATGCTACCTGGGCTGTTATGGGACCAACTTCAGCTTCCGGTTATATTTATCCAAGCTTATGGCTGAACGAAAAATATGGAAAGGGAATCAGTGATCTGGCAAATGCGGTAGAATCTGATTCTTATACAACCTCTCTTGCACGTCTGGCTTCCGGACAGGCTGATGTGATGGTTTCTTATGGCCACATCCGTACCAAATACGCACCGGAATGGAAAGAGACCTTCGGAGGTACAGATGATATGGTAAATCAGACTGGTGTGATCGGAGTTACAGATAAGATTTACAATGATATGATTGCCTACAGCAAAACTTCTGAAGTTATGCAGGATGAAGATTTCCGCCAGGCGCTGGGAGATTCCTTTATTGAGATTGCGAATACGGACGAGGGAAAAGATATTATCAGCGTGTTCAGCCAGGTTGGATATGAATGGGGCGATGACTCCAATTACGATGGCGAACGAGAGGCGCAGGAGCTGCTGAAGTCTATGGAATAGACTTCAACTTTTCTGAATAGTTACAAAATATTTTAAACTGCCGGGGCAGATTATTTGCCTCGGCAGTAGTTTTAAACGAGGTCAATTTTATCTATGAATTTACAGATTCAGCATATCGCAAAAAAATTTCATAATGGCACAAAAGCCCTGGCAGATGTGGATTTCTCCGTCTCACAGGGGGAATTTGTCTCGGTGATCGGGCCTTCGGGGGCGGGGAAGACAACGCTCTTTCGCATTCTCAATGGAATGATGGAGTGCACTGGCGGACAGGTGCTTCTGGATGATAAGCGCTTTGATTCTCTAAAAGGAAGGAAAAAACGTGAACTGCAAAAATCCATCGCAACTATTTATCAGGACTTTTGTCTGGTGGAGAATTCTACCTGTCTGAAGAATGTGCTGACTGCCGGACTTCCGGATATGGGATTTTTCCAGGGCGTGTTTGGACTTTATGGAAAAACACGTAAAGAAGAAGCTCTGAAACTGCTGGATCGGGTTGGACTTCTGGAAAAGGCAGAGGAACCGATTAAGAATCTGTCTGGCGGACAAAAGCAAAGGGTGGCAATTGCAAGAGCACTTATGCGGCACCCGGCGATCCTGCTGGCAGATGAACCGGTGGCGTCTCTTGATCCAGTTACCGGGAGACAGATTCTAGAGTTGCTGAAGAGTATTCATGAGACTGATGGTGTCACCATTTTAATGAACAGCCATAATCTGGAATTCTCCCAGGAGTTCTCCGACCGACTTATTGGTCTGAAAGATGGCAAGGTTGTATTTGACGGTAAGACTGCTGATCTGACTGATTCTATCACTACACAAATTTATAACAAAAATGATACTCAGATAGAGAATAAGCGAGGTGTCGCTTATGAATGATAACAAAACAAGCAAAAATTCCATTGTGGCAAAATTTGCTGTTCCAATTTCTTTTCTGATTTTGTTTTTCCTTGCAGCAAATTTCACAGACTGTGACCTTGTAACTTTCTGGAAACGAAGGAACCACCTCACCGACCTGGTCGTGGATATGATCCCGCCAGATTTTTCTTATATTCAGAAGATCCTGCTACCGCTTTTTTACACCATTCAGATGTCTGTTACCGGAACGGTACTTGGCACCTTTTTTGCCCTTGTACTCTCGCCTTTTGGCGCTGCAAACTTAGGATTTCCAGCTGTAATACGACGGATACTTAGAATTGTAATCCAGATTCTCCGTTCTTTTCCAGCCTTGATTCTGGCGCTTACTGCTACCTTTCTTTTCGGGCTTGGAACCTTTGCAGGTACTTTTGCCATTACCTTGTACACCTTTGCCATTATGACAAAACTTACCTACGAGGATGCAAGTGCCGCCGATGTAAAAGCTTACCAGGCACTTCGGGCTATGGGTGTTTCAAAGTATGTAGCTTATATCCATGGAATTCTACCAGAGATCATTCCTGGATTTCTCACCAATGCACTTTACCTGTTGGAAACCAATGTACGGCACAGCTCCATTTTAGGATATGTGGGAGCTGGCGGTATCGGACTGCTTCTCAATGAGAAGATTTCCTGGTTGGAGTATGACAAAGTGGGGACCATTCTGCTGATGCTGTTTCTAACAGTGTGTGTGATTGAATATTTCAGTCGGTATCTGGCCGCCTTGATACGAAAAGAGCGCACAATAAAAAAAGAGCAGGCCAGACTGCTGCTTCTGTTTCTGGCTGCCCTGTTTCTGATCTGCACGTTTACCCTTTCCCTGCCGGATTTTTCCAGAACCAGTCCACAGACTTTGCGAAATATGTTTGCTGGCTTTCTGCAGCCAGACTGGAGCTTCTTTTTCTCGGCTGAAAAAGATGGGCTTGGGTATCTTTTACTGGAAACAGTGTGCATTGCTTTTATTGGAACGGTAATCGGAGCCATTGTATCTGCACCGCTGGCTTTTCTAAATACCAAACGTTTCGTACCTGCTCCTGTGTCCTTTCTTTTTAACCTGGTGATCATGGTAATCCGTTCGGTGCCTTTTCTGGTGTATGGACTGATTTTCATCCGGGTATCCGGGCCAGGAGCTTTCACAGGAGTGCTGACATTGGCCGTATGCAGTATCGGACTTCTCACCAAAAGATTTACAGAAGCACTAGATGCCCTGGACCCTCGTCCCTATCATGCGCTGCTGGCCATGGGGGTCCGTCCTCTTCCCGCCATCTGCCACAGTGTCCTGCCGCAGCTGAAGCCTGTTTTCACCTCTATCATCCTCTACCGGTTTGATGTAAACATCCGTGAAGCTTCCGTTCTCGGTCTGGTAGGCGCAGGCGGAATCGGAGCGCCCCTTATTTTTTCCATGAATCAATATGCCTGGGAAAAAGCTGGTGCAATCATGCTGGGATTGATTCTGTTTGTGTGGTTTATCGATATGGTATCTGAAAAAATCGGAGCTGGCAATTGATGGCCAGCTCCGATTTTCTGTCTTCTGGATCCTGTTTAAAAAATCTTTTAAACCTCGTCGTGAAATTTCCAAAGACTTTCAAGGGATCTTTTCATTCTGTTATTTTTCTAATTTTCTATAATTCTCAGCCTTATCGTACTCCTTATGCACGCCATCATCCTCGTACAAAGTATAACTGCTGCCTTCATATCCCAGCATAGTGAGTTTGGAAGTATCAATATCCTTCACACACTCCGCAGCCTCTGCAACCGGAATACACTTACCACTACGGATAAACAGAGGCACTTCATTTAAGGCAACCTCCACATAATGAACGCCCTTTTCCAGAATCTCCTCAGAAATGCTTCCGTCTGTCAGAAATTTCACAAACTTCATTTCTTCCGGAAGGTAAACATAACGCCCTCTTGCGTTCTGCTCGTAAACCGGTGCGATCATAATCTCATTTCCAAGGATCAGCTGGTCTTCCACCCGGATTGCCATCTTATCATCCGGATAAACAAAGCCAAGTGGTTTGAAATACATATCATCGTTTAAAGCGGCCTTCATGTATTCGCTGTACAGATACGGAACAAGGCGGTATCTCGTATTTACCACATTTCGGAAATCCTCAACATTCTCAAACTGATAGCACTCTTGCTCTCTTGTTCCGATTGCGGAATGGTTACGCATAAGCGGAGTAAATACCCCAAGTGCCATATGGCGAAGCACCAGGTCTCTTGTTGCATCCGCACCAAATCCACCAAGATCTGCTCCTGTGTAAAGGAATCCGCACATATTCAAAGACGGCAGCATTTTCAGGTTCAGAAGAATGTGTGACCACCAGGATTTATTGTCTCCCATCCAGATTCCGCCGTAACGGTGCATTCCAATATAGGAGGAACGGGAAAACATCAGGAAACGCTTCTCCGGATCAATGCGGTCGAATGCTTCGCCTGCTGCTCTTGTCATATTGTAGCCAAACAGGTTATGTACCTTGTCGTGACGGATCTTTTTGCCATCCACATTATGATAAAATCTGCGGTAATCTTCTGGGTTGTTTGCGAGTCCGTTTGGCTCGCCCTGCATTTTCCAAATGTGGATCTTACCTTCTTTATCCTGGTAAAACTCTCCGGCAAGTTTCTTCGCCTCTTCCATTCCCTCTGAGGAATAGAAAATAGCAGGCTCATTCATATCGTTCCAGAAGCCTTCAATCCCCTGTCTAATAAGGAAGCTGTATTTGTCTCCAAACCACTTTCTGGCATCCTTGTTCAGAAAATCCGGGAAATGAGTATCCCCCGGCCATACGGCTGCCACAAAATCACTTCCGTCCTCCCGCTGGCAGAAGTATCTTTTTTCCACACCTTCCTCGTAAACCTCATAGCCGCTTTCCACTTTTACACCAGCATCAATAATAGGGATCAGGCGTAGCTCCTGGTCTTTCATCTCTTTTACAAAATCCGGGAAATCAGGGAAATTCTCCGGATTCAACGTAAAGTCCTTGTAGGAATCCATATAATCAATATCCATGTAGATCATGTCCAGGGGAATGTGATTCTCACGGTATCCTGCTGCCACCTTGCGAAAATCCTCCTTGGTGGTATATCCCCATCTGCTCTGTCCGAAACCAAATGCAAATTTCGGGGGAATATAGCTGCGTCCGATCACATGGCGAAACTGCTTTACAATATCATAAGCAGACTCACCCCCGATCACATACACATCCAGATCTGCATCTGCACATGTCACCTTCAGGGTATCCATTCTGGTGTACCCAATGTCAAAGGTCAGTTCAGACGGATAATCGAAAAATAGACCGAAGGTTGTCTTTCCACTTACGATAATAAGGTTGTGGGCACCATACAGGGAGCGTTTGTCCTCCGTGTGGTTTGGATCATCGGTACAATTGCTGATGTAGCAGTAACCTCTTTTGTTGATTCCACGGTTGGCCTCTCCAAGCCCGTAGACAATATCCTCCTCATCCATCACATAGGTAAAATCAAAGCCACTCTCCAGGCTGATCTTCCCATATGGAAAAGCACCATCCGCTGTCTCAATCTCCTCTGTCAGCGCCTCCGTATTAAAAGGAGCGCCGTATCTGAACTTTCTGATCATAACATTCTTCCTCGTCTTTCATAAAAAGGGGCAAGAAATTTTGCCCCTTTCAGTCTGTTTTTGCTGCTGTCTGCTTCGCGTCCAGTAACCTGTTTATTTATATAACACAAATGCCTCATAAGGTTTCAGCACGACCTTGCCCGCAAATACTTTTCGGTCAAGGTTTGTAATCAGGCACCGGGAACCTTCAAATTCTGCAGGAACTTCAAATTCTGCAGACTGCTCACTGAAATTGCAGACTGTAAGAAGTCTTTCCTCATCCAGCTTTCTTGTATATGCGAAAATCTGATCATCCTCACGGCAAAGAGGTTCAAACTCACCGTACACAATAATATCTTTCTCCTTGCGAAGAGCGATCAGTTTCTGATAATAATGGAAAATGGAATCCAGATCATCCAACTGACTGGCTGCATTGATTTCTTTACAGTTTGGATTTATTTTAATCCACGGCTCCCCATCTGTAAAACCTGCTTTTTCTGAACCGTCCCACTGCATAGGTGTTCTTGCATTATCACGGCTTCTGAGCATCAGACATTTCATCATGTAATCCGGCTCCATCAGCCCTGCATCTGTCAGCTCTGTATAATACTGAATGCTCTCAATATCCTTATAATCTTCCAGCTTATGGAAATATGCGTTTGTCATGCCAAGCTCTTCTCCCTGGTATACATAAGGGGTTCCCTGCATCATATGAAGACAGGTTGCCAGCATTTTTGCAGAAGTCTCTCGGTATGCCGGATTGTCATTTCCAAATCTGGAAACGCTTCTTGGCTGATCATGATTTCCCAGGAAAAGACTGTTCCATGCTTTTCCCTGAAGTTCCTCCTGCCATTTGATCATCGTCTTTTTGAAAGCCTTAAAGTCATATCTGTCAGTGGTCCATTTGCCAAACTCCGCATGCGGGGAAGCATCTTCTACATGTTCAAACTGGAACACCATATTCAGCTCGCCACTGTCTTCCCCGGCATATTTCTGTGCCTCTTCAATGGTAACACCAGAAGTTTCCCCAACTGTCATGATATCATATTTAGACAATACCTCACGGTTCATTTCCTGTAAAAATTCATGGACCCGCGGACCGTGAACGCTGTATGGACCGAAATCTCCATACAGGCCGCTTTTCACTTCTCCATCCGGGAAAGCCTGATCCTTTGAAATCATACTGATCACATCCATACGGAAGCCGTCGATTCCCTTGTCACACCAGAATTTCATCATATCGTAAACTTCCTGGCGCACTTTCTCATTTTCCCAGTTCAGATCCGGCTGTTTTTTGGAAAACAGGTGCAGGTAATACATCTGTGTCTCATTGTCGTATTCCCATGCAGAACCGCCGAATGCACCGCCCCAGTTATTTGGCTCTTTTCCGTTTACCGGATTTTTCCAGATGTAATAGTCACGGTACGGATTATCCTTGGACTTTTTGCTCTCCAGGAACCACTGATGTTCGTCTGAAGTATGATTTACAACCAGGTCCATCAGCACCTTGATTCCACGCTCATGCGCCTGAAAAAGTAACTCCTCGTAATCCTGCATGGTTCCGTAATCTTTGTAAATTCTGCGATAATCTGAAATATCATAGCCATTGTCATCCTGTGGGGACTCCAGCATAGGTGAGATCCACAGAACATTTACCCCAAGTTCCTTCAGATAATCAAGTTTCTCTATAATTCCTCTGATATCACCAATTCCATCCCCATTGCTGTCATTGAAGCTTTTTGGATAGATTTGGTATACAATACTTTCTTTCCACCAGTTCTTCTTCATTTCCTGGCTGTCCTCCTGATATTCTATATTTATTTTCCCACAGAATATTCTTGCCCGGTACATGACCGCAGTGAAATATTCCCATGGCGCGTATTTGTTTTCTCTATTTTACTGCACCGGCTACTACACCATTCATGATCCATTTCTGACAGAAAATATACACAATCAGCACTGGAAGCAGAACAAGCAGATAAGAAGCAAATGCCAGATTATAATCAACAGAAAACTGTTTTTTAAATACATACTGGGCAAGCTGCAGTGTCTGTTGGCTTTCATCACTTAACAGTACCAATGGCATGGTAAAGTCATTCCAGGTCCACATGAAGGAAAGGATCGCTACTGTAGCTGTGGTAGGCTTCAGAACCGGGAAAATAATCCTGGAAAAAATCTGAATCGGATTTGCCCCGTCAATCATGGCTGCTTCGTCAAGTGCCTCCGGGATTGCCTTTACTGCCCCTGTATAAAGGAACGTATTCATAGGAAGACCGAAAATAATGTACAGGAATGTAATTCCGAAAATATTATCCAGGTGAAAAGCATTTGCCTGCACAACCAGCGGAAGCATGATTACCTGGAACGGTATAAACATGGCACTGATAAAGTAATAATACATGAGGGAAAAGAATTTGCTCTTTTTACGGTTTCTTGTGATGGCATAAGCGGCAAAAGAGTTTGTGATCAGTGTAAAAATCAGATTCACCACTGTGATAAATGCTGTATTAAGAAACTTTCTTGGAAAATTTGTCATTACCCAGGCATCTGCAAAGTTCTGAAGTCTGATTTTTCTTGGCAGTGCCAGAATGTTGTTCATATCTGTTGGATCCTTGATGGCAATCATCAGTGCCATATAAAGAGGCAGCAGGATGACAAGTACGATTCCAATGATCAGAAGGATCGTAACAGGCCAGTTGTAACGCTCTTTTACTTTCACTGTATTCTGTTTCATCCTAATTTTTCCTCCCTCTTCTCAAGTACACGCAGCTGGAATACGGAAATCAGTACCACTACCACAAAAAGCATAACCGCATTGGCTGACTGATAAGCGAACTGTCCGCCTCCGAAGCCCTTTTTGTAGATCAATACTGCAATAGATGTTGTGCTGGTTCCAGGACCGCCATCTGTCATAGCCATGATCTGATCGTAAACCATCAGATAACCCTTTGCGGAAAGTACCATATTGATGGTAAAAGATGGTGCCAGCAGAGGGAACGTGATTTTGCTGAATCTTTTTAAGCCGGTCGCTCCATCCAGGTCAGCAGCCTCATATACATCTGTGTCAATGGACTGAAGTCCTGCAATGTAGATCAAGGTGTTAAAAGCGCATCCGATCCATAAGGATACCGCAACAATTCCCCAGATAGCATAATTGGTTCCAAGAATATTTACACTTAAAGCTTTGATTCCAAGGCCTTTTCCCAGCTGTGGAATCAGGTTCGCAAAAATATAGTTGAAAATAAATCCTACGATCAGACTTCCCAGCATATATGGAAGGAAATAAAAAGCTTTGATTGTGTTTTTAAACTTGATCTTTGCATTTAATGCACAGGCCAGGATCAGACTGATCACGTTTACCAGAATAGTAGTGATCACCGCAAATTTGAATGTAAACAAATATGCATTTCCTGTATCCACATCAGAAAACATATGGATATAATTTCGAAGTCCTACAAAATTCCACTCTCCATATCCTCTCCAGTCTGTAAAACTGTACATAACACCTTTTAAGAATGGAATGGTGTGGAAAGTGAAAAACAGAACTGCAAGAATTCCTACATAAATGTAGTAAACCCGGTTAACAGCAGGTTTTTTCCGTGGGGCTTTATTCTTCATGGAATCCTCCCTTATTTTCTTACAAGGCTGCTGTTCACTTAGTGGCCAGCAGCCTTACAATTCATACGGATCAAAAGGTGACAGTTCACGTTCTTCACCTTTCGCCTGTATTTTCCATCAGTCACATAGATCAGTCTACATTTGCAATGTCATATTTCTCATCGCACTGTGCAAGGAACTGATTTATGTTCTCCTCGTTGTCCATTCCGTTTGTGTAGTTCAGGCACATTTCGGTCAGAAGTGCGGACATATCAAATCCGGATGGATAGTAATGATCTGGGAAGTTTGCAACCTTTCCAGCTGCAATATCTTCTTTCACACCTGCCACTGTCTCATTCTCCTGCTCTACACCTTTTACAGCTGAGAAAGCAAACTGATCATCAATGTACATTTTTGCATTTTCTGGCTCAAGCATAAAGGATACAAATTCTTTTGCCACTTCTTCATTTGCACTGTCTTTGCATACGCCAAGAAGTATATCTACACCAGAGGTTACATAGTTCTGGGATTCCTCATTGGAAGCCGGGAATGCAAACATATCCACATTGATATCTTTATTTGCATTTTTGTACTGGTTGACTGCCCAGTTTCCATTGATGATCATGGCAGCTTCTCCATTTGCAAAAGCTTTGTTTCCATCGTCGTAGGTTAGTCCCATAAAATCGTCCTGAGCATAGTCAAGAAGCTTCATATATTTTTCTGCAATTTCCTCGTGGGTTCCAACAAATGTGGTCTTGCCGGCTTTACGTTCATCATTAAAGCTCTCCGGAGCAAGGTCAGATGCAATACTGTTCCATGGGCAGTTACTTGTCCATGCATCTTTGTATGTCATAAGAAGTGGCTGTTCACCTGCATCCTGAAGTTTCTCGAGTACATCAATGAATTCGTCCCATGTTTTTGGAATCTCAATGCCATATTCTTTGAATTTGTCAACGTTATAAATGACACCGGAAGCGTTTGTTGCATACGGAACGCCATATGCTTTCTCTTCTTTATCCTTATTTACATCATATACCATCTGAAGGTAGGATTCCTGAATATTGGAAATGTAATCCTCGCTGCTTAAGTCCACCAGCATTCCGGCACTTTCTACCTCTGTGTAGTTGTTGTCACCGCCCATTGCAACGATATCCGGCATATCATTCTTCGCCATTCTGGTCTTTAATACAGTTCCTGCATCTGCCGGAGCTGTGATCTTGATTGTCACGTCCTCATGTGTCTCATTAAATTTGTCTACCAGCTTCTGAAGAATATCCTTGTTCTCTGCCTTGCTGGAAAAAAGTTCCAGTTCTGTTCCTTTTGCAGAAGAATCTCCCTCAGAGGAACTGCCGCAGCCGGTAACTGTACCAACCAGCAATGTACCTGCCATTAATGTGCAAATAAGTTTCTTGTTCATCTTTCTTTCCTCCATTATTTTACTCAATGAAGGCTGCGCAGCACTTGTTTATTTGAAAGCTTTTCCGGACACGTCTGTCCTGCTTTCCTTTCGGTGGCTTCATAATATCGTAACTTTTCAGCAAAATCAACAGGTTTCTCGAGAAACTTAAATTGTAGACAAACTTTTATTTTGTATTTTGTGCATATTGTATAGTTTTTTATCATGAAGATTCATGAGTTCTCAGATTGTCCCCCCTGTCTTATAATTTCCCCGGATAGCAGGGATTTCATGCAAATTGTTTTCTTTATGTAACAGGAATCCAAACGTAAGCTTCTGTTACGAAAAAAACAGTCAAGCTCCAGAGCGTGTTTGAAAAAGGCTTTCTGCAAGATGTGCGTCACAATTTGTGGGAGATTTCGCCCGGATGAGGGCGCCGTAGCGGGCTACGGCAACCGAATTCGGGTGAAATATACCGCAAAGTGGGGCGTGCAGATTGCGGGAATGATTTTTCAAACAGGCTCTATAGCCTGACTGTCTTCTCTTCAAATTCTTTTGAACGATCTGTTCATATTTTCACAGAATCTCTTTTTACAAGGTACACCGGACTTTTTATATTAAACTCTTTTAACTGCTCCCCGGCAACCATCCGAAGCAGGCGGCTGAACGCCAAATGTGCCTTCTGACCTACATCCTGATGAACTGTTGTAAGTCTTGGACGGACCATTCTGGCATAGATACTGTCGTCGAAGCCGGTAACAGATACCTGTTCCGGAACCTTAATTCCATGATCTGACAAAAAGTTCATGGCCTCAATTGCTGCATAATCTGAGGAAAATGCCACTGCTTTTACCTGCAGAAAACGCGGAAGAAGTTCTTTATATTTCTGGATACGGCGGTTTCTTTCCCCCGGGATCACGATCAGACGAGTGCGGCTACAGAATTTTCCTTCTTTTTCCATAGCCTGCTTAAAGCCCATCCAACGGCTGTAATCACTGTCAATATCTGTTTCTGCAAGAAACAAAGCTTTGTCAAAACCGCAGGAACAGAGGTAACTTCCAATCTGATAGCCGCCTGAATAATCATCCACTCCCACATTCTGGAAAAAATATTCTCCTGCGGGATAGGCATCTATGAGAACCATTTTCTTATTCAGCTTTCTGGACAATTTCCGATATTTTTCATCATTATATCCCAGAATGATCAGTCCTTCTACATTCCATCTGGAAGCAATATCCACCACGTTCTGGATATTCTCCCCTCCGATCAGCATGATATAGTATCCTTTCATTTCAGCTTCCATCTGAATGGTTCCTACCAGTTCTCCTACAAAGGAGTCCTGCAGGGAGTACATTCCATGAGCCTGGGCAAAACCAAGTACCACGCCTATGATCCTGGAACCATGTCCGGACAGCATAACGGAACCCATATGCGGAACATAATTCTGTTCTTTCAGGATTGCCGTTATTTTATCAATGGTTTTCTGGGAAACTCTTTTCGTATTGCCATTTATTACATTTGATACGGTAGTCCTGCTCACTCCCGCCATATCCGCAATATCCTGAAGCCGGATCATCTGATTTTCCTGCTCATATCATGCCATTCTTCCCCGCCCCAAGCGGAACCGGAAATTCCGTTGTCGGTGTAGTCCATTTTTTTGTACATCTCTACTTTGTTATCCAGACAGGTCAGGTACAGGCATTCGCGTCCTCTTTTTTGTTCTCTTTTCACATATTGTGTCATGATTTCACGTGCAAGCCCCTGGTGGCGATACTCTGGAAGAACGTCAAGACCAAGGAGCATAACGTTCTTTCCTTCCGGATTGTGAAGAGTACTATCCGTAAAAAATTCATCACGAAAGACTGCTTCGTCTGTTGCCACCCCATTGAGAAAGCCGGCAACTTTACCTGTTTCTTTATCCACTGCAACCATAAATGTCTCGGGTGCATTTGCCACTCGTTCTCTCATACTCTTGGCAGAGCAGGCCTCATTTGGCGGAAAACAGATCTGCTCAATCTGAATCACCTGGTCTAACTCCTCTGGAAGAATGTCTCTAAATTCGTATTTGGTTGTCATTTTTTCCTCATCCTTTTATATTTCATGCGCTCTCTCCACTTTAATAGCGAAAAAACCGTAAACTCCTTTTTATTATACCTCTGCGTCTTTTTTCCGTCAATGTAAGAACAGCAAACGGCATACCTTGAAATATCCCTTGAAGTGTCCCGGAGGACTTCATCGCCGTACTTATCAATCATCCGTACCAGAAAATCAATGCACCGCTCAAATTCAATATTCTGTTGCATAAGCTCCTCCCGTTATTGTTTTGATCTGAGCTTATTTTACAGAACCTGCTTGAAAACCACATTGAATAGAAATTGATTGTAAATTGACACAATCACTTTAAAAATATCCGCATTTTCTTGAATCGAATATATGTTCGTATTATGATAGATATACTCAATCTTAACTACGAAAGGGGAATTTCTATTGAATCAATGCGATTTTTCTTCTATTAGCACTTGTTTAAAAAACCATATCAGCGAAAGTAATCAAATGAGTCAGCCTGATTTTTTATACGAATTATTTGAAGATTTTATGGATGATCCGGCAAATCAGGATTTTTCAATGGACAACGGTCTGGTTTGCCGCTGGATGACTGGTCAGACTAAAATCAGTCCTAAAATATCCGCTTACTATTCCAAGCCATCCAACCAGAGAAAATTAGCCCATATGTTTAATGCATGGAATGGAAGTAGATTGTTACAAAAAGCTATTTCAAACAATAGGAAATATCTTAGATCTGATTGAAAAAGATGTGCGATACCCAAAGTGGCTTGCAACGGTTAGAAGATTTGCCGGAGCACCGCCGGGATTCTGTTCGAACAATTTTCTCCCATCCTGACTGTGTCCTGCTTCCGTAAAATCAATCAGCAATTCTCCCAATGCCACGATATCAACTTTTTCTTCCATTTTTCAGTTCTTCCACAATCTCGTTATAACGTTTTTTATTTAACCGGTAGAAAAATAATACAACCGCAGTCACAATCCACAGTGCACCTGGAATCGTCGTAAATGCATGTTTCATAATTGAAAGTACAATTGCATTTTGTGTCTGATTTGCAATATAACCATATTTTCCAAGTAATCCTGCTAAAAGTGCTGTTCCAACTGCCATTCCGACTTTATTTCCAAGTGAAATAAATGCATACTGAAAACCATCATTTCTAAGTCCGGTTTTCCACTCCCCATATTCCACACAGTCTGGAATAATTGCATAGATTGCGGTATTAAATCCAGAGAAAAAAAACTGTGTGAGACCAGATAATGCATAAAAAATAGCCGGTGATTCTTTGGCATTGAAGAAAAACATAGTCAACATGAAAATTCCTGTAAATAAAGCAAAGAGAGATGCTGTTCTTCCTTTGTTATTTAACTTGCGGAATAATGGTTGAAAACAGGCTGCCCCGATGATAGAAGGAATAATGATGCACATCGAATAAGTTGTGTAGTAGGAGGCATTCCCTTCCACATATGTAAAGTAATACAGAATATCTGCGTTTCTACCATACAGTGTAAATCCAAATAATATCTGTCCTGCCAATGCAAGAAGATATGGTCTGTTCTGCATGACTGCTTTCAATTGTATCTTTACAGAAATTTTTTCTTTTTCCGGAGTAAGCACTGCCTCTTTCGTCTTCGCAAAGCAGAAGAAATGACAGGCTGTAAAAATACATCCATATATGACCGCAACCGTCAGATATCCTGTCTTTGCACTATGACTGCCGAATTTGCTGAGCAGTGGAACTGTGATAATATTTATCACACCAATTGCAATCATCGCTGCAACCGAACGGGATGTATTTATTTTTGCACGTTCATCAATATCCTGTGTCATAGCACCACACAAGGTTCCATATGGAATATTCACACAGGTATACCCCAAAACCAGCAGACAATATGTAATTACCATATAAATGATCTTTCCATTCTGCGGCCAGTCGGGTCTTGCCCAGAATGTCATAACAAGAAGAATCGCTGTGATTGGTGCCGCTACTAACAGCCATGGACGGTACCGTCCCCATCTCGATTTTGTTTTATCTGTAAGTCCCCCGACGATTGGATCATTGATTGCATCCCAGAATCTTGAAAAAAGCATAAGTGCTGACACCGCCGCCATACTGATTCCGAACACGTCTGTATAAAATATCATCAGAAAATTACTGACGAACATCCAGCTGAAATTACATCCGACATCACCAAACCCATATGCAATCTTACTGATCAGCGGTATTTTTCCATTTTTGTTTTTGCTTCCCATATGTCCCTCCTGTTTTTATCAGAGTTTCTGACAGAACTCTATTCTTTCCTCATTTGGTCCTTTAATCATAAAAAACCTCACACCATTTTCCCAAAATGGCAGTTCTTCGATTCCGTCTGTAATAACCGTGTATTTTTCATTGCAGATTTTCTGATACATACTTTCAATGTCTTCCACATCAAGTGCAACATGCTGGTATGCACCGTCTGACATTGCCGCCTGTCTATTTTCAAAAGTCTCTATACAGTAATTTTTTATCTGTAAAAATGCCACTTTTTCCCCTGCTTTTTCATTATATGTCTGCATAATTTCTTTAAATCCAAGACTCTTATAAAACTCAACTGTTTTCTGTAAATCGTTTGTCGGAAGCCCGACATGGGCAACTCCGACAATTCCATATTTATTTTCCATATAAGCTCCTTACTTTTCACTGACATTGATAATTACTTTCATCGTTGTCTCACGATTATCATCAATATACTGATATGCCTTCAGATAATCTTTAAAAGCAAATGTCTTTGAGATGAGCGGTTTCAAATGAACTTTGCCCTCATTTACCAGTCTGATTCCATCTATATAATCATCATGGCGGTACATCATCGTGCTCTTAATGTCAAGTTCGTGGTCATTTGCCACTGCAAGATCTACTTCTGCCATTCCTGCAAAAACAGCCACCAGTACGATCGTGCTTCCTTTTCTTGCGTATTTAATTGCCTGTCCCATTGTGATATTGTTTCCGGCACAGTCGTAGATCACATCCGCCTTATCCGGTCCAAATGCTTCGATCATTGCCTCACCGAAGTCTTTATTTTTAGTATTCACACACGCATCAATTCCACATTCTTTTGCCTTAGCCAGTCTAAGATCACTGATATCTGTGATCATCACTTTCGCTGCCCCCATTCCTTTTGCTGCCTGCGCCACGAGATTTCCGATCGGTCCTGCACCAAGGACTGCAATATTCATGCCAGCCACATCGCCCATCTGTTTTACACCATGAACTGCCACAGCAAGAGGTTCGATCATAGCTCCTTCTTCATAGGACATATCTTCTGGAATAGGTGTTACTTTCGATGCATCCACTGCAAAATACTCAGATGCTGTTCCTGTCGTCTGAAATCCCATTACTTTTAATTCCTCACAGAGATTATACTTTCCATGACGGCATGGATAGCAATGTCCACAATATACCTGCGGCTCTATCGTCACCTTCTGTCCCACATGAAACTCTGTGACATTTTTTCCAAATTCTGTAATCTCACCGGAAACCTCATGTCCTTGTGTTACCGGATATTTTGTAAACGGATGTTTTCCATGATAAACATGAATATCTGATCCACAAACACCAATATTCATAATCTTTACCAAAACCTGATTTTCCTTTACCTCCGGAACCGGAACCTCTCTGAAAATAATTTCTCCTGGATTTGTCATTACCTGTTGTAACATAATTGTTTCCTCCTTTTTCATGTCGTTTTATTTTATGTTTTATAAAATGTTTTATTAAAGTAATTACATTATTACAATGTAAACACAATTTGTCAATATGTTTTTTCATATTTTTATACATTTCATAATTTTAAAATACATTTTTTGTATATTTTTCACAATTAAATCGAGTAGGAGGCGGTGACTAACCGCCGTCCTCTCACACCACCGTGCGTACCGTTCGGTACACGGCGGTTTCAATAGTTGACGTGCACAGACTGATAGGCTGTGGCTAAATCATAGAAGCCACTGTTTATCAGTCTTTCTTTTGTCATGGCTTTCTTAACTGTCGTCAGATTGGCACAATACCAGTGTCCCCTTCGACAGTTTGCCGCCATGTTCGCATAATATTCATGGATTCCCATTTTTATCAGATTTCTCTTCTTTGTTCTGGGCAATTTCCATTGTTTCCATATACACATACGTATTCTGTGATAGAGCCATCCGTTGACGTCATCTATGTTGTTCTTCATACTTGCAATTCCGTAATAGTTAAGCCATCCCCTCGCATATACCTTAATCTTCTCAAGGCTTGGCTTGATTGACTGACATCGCTTACGGGAAGATAACTCCTTCAGTCTAGACTTAAACTTCTTCCA
>NZ_JBDGDM010000069.1:0-17458 GCF_040908885.1 Ruminococcus sp. RTP21358st1_G6_RTP21358_211008 | reverse complement strand
CCTTTGTTCCCTGTACAGGATCCTGTGAAGAAATCTTGCCTTTTTCCTGTGTGGAAGCCTCTTCACCTTTGTAGGTCATTCCGATATTTACAGAAGCGCAAAGTTCCTGTGCCTCAGCCTCTGTCTTACCGATAAGATCAGGTACTGGTACCATACCATCATCTTCGTCAGCAGCCTGGGTAACCTGTGCCTGCTGATTCTGCTGATCCAAAGAAGAATCCTTTCTGTCTCCGATCAGACCTGCTGCCTTTCCCACAACAAGAATTACCGCGATCAGAACTGCGGCACCTATGATCAAAGCAATAATACTTCCAGCTACACTGACGCCTCTTTTCTGCTTTTTGATACGTCTTTCTCTCTCTTCCCGCTCTCTGCTTCGTTCACGATCCCGGTTCTTTCTGGAGCCTTTCGAGCTCTCTTCCTTATTATCATACTCGAAATCGTCATCATCATCGTAGTTTGTCTCATTCAGTTCTTTTTCCAGAGTTTCTATATCCGGCTTAAGAGTCTGCTTCGGAGTATGCTTGATCTCTCCAAGCTCTTCATCAGAAATTACAACCGTCTTAGCATCTGTATCTACAGATGTAAGCTTCACAAAATCTCCCTGCGGGTCAATAAGAGAATGCTTCAGATCCTCGATCACATCCTCCATCTTATTATATCTGCGATCCACACTCTTCTGGGTACATTTCATAATGATCTGTTCCAGACTGTACGGCAGATCCGGGGAATAAACACTTGGCGGTACCATCTCTTCCTGAAGATGTTTGATTGCAATGGCAACTGTAGTATCTCCGTCAAAAGGGACACGTCCTGTTACCATTTCATATAAGGTGATACCAAGTGAGTAGATATCACTCTTCTCATCGCTGTAGCCGCCTCGTACCTGCTCCGGTGAGCTGTAATGTACAGACCCCATAACATTGGAGCTGATGGTATTGGAAGAAGCAGCTCTTGCAATTCCAAAGTCTGTTACCTTTACTTTGCCGTCTGTGGAAATAATAATATTCTGAGGCTTCACATCACGATGTACAATGCCGTGGCTGTGTGCTGCCTCAAGTCCCATAGATACCTGAATGGCAATACTGGTAGCTTCCTTTACCGAAAGCTTACCTTTCTTGGAAATATACTCCTTAAGAGTGATTCCCTCGATCAGCTCCATTACGATATAATAAACACCCTCATCATCGCCTACATCAAATACATTTACTATGTTTGGATGGGTAAGACCTGCTGCTGCCTGCGCTTCACTTCTGAATTTCTTTACAAAAGTTGCATCTTCCCTGAATTCCGGCTTCAGAACCTTAACTGCCACAAAACGGTTCAGTTTATGGTCCATTGCCTTATATACGTCCGCCATTCCGCCGGTACCGATTTTACTTACAATTTCATAGCGTTCTGCTATAATCATACCTGTCTTTAACATGTTTCCACCTCATTCGTGAATGGTTCTATCAATATGATTGCAATGTTATCCTTGCCGCCGTTGTTGTTGGCTTCCTGGATAAGAGTATTTCCCTTCCAGGTGATATCCTCATCAGAATTCAATATGATTTCTTCCATTTTTTTGTCTTCCACCATATTGCTGAGACCATCGGAACACATCAGGATCGTACTTCCCGGTTCCAGACGCATATCAAAGAAATCCACGTCTACAGTTTTTTCTGCTCCCAGAGCTCTGGTGATAATGTTTTTATCCGGATGATTTCTTGCCTCCTCAGCAGTGATTTCACCCATTCTTACCATTTCCTGAACCAGTGAATGATCCCTGGTAATCTGCCTCAGCTGTTTATCCACCACATATAGTCTGCTGTCTCCCACATTGGCAACATAAGCATACTGACCTACAATGGTGGCTACTACCATAGTAGTTCCCATTCCACGAAGCTTCTCATCCTTCTGCGCCTGTTCTATAATTTCTGTGTTCGCAGTCTCAATGGCATGACGGATTACCTTTACAGGATTATAATCCGTATCCTCCCTGATTTCATCTACCAGTATCCTGACCGCGTGAGAGGACGCATAATCACCTGCATTGTGTCCTCCCATTCCATCAGCAACAGCAAAGAGGTTCGGGAGATTTCCAACTGTGTCCTGGGAAGCGAACACATAATCCTGGTTCATCTTCCGCTTCATTCCTATATTCGTAGCTGAATATACCCTCATGTCACTTCTCGCTTTCTGTCCTTTTCGTACTGTTGTTCAACATAGAAACACCAGTTTTTCGTTACTGCGGATCGTAACTTTTTTCTATATAACTTTTTCGTAATTGTCCACAGGCACCGTCTATGTCACTGCCCATTTCCCTTCTAATAGTAACATTAATTCCGCATTTTTCAAGTTTTATTTTAAAATTCTCTACAGCCTGATGCGTAGAACGCCTGTAAGAACGCTCCTTAATAGGGTTTACCGGAATTAGATTTACATGACAGTTAATATCATGGATTCTGCTGCTCAGCTCTCTTGCATCTTCGTCACTGTCATTAACACCAGCCACAAGACTGTATTCAAAAGTAATTCTCCTGCCAGTCTCCTGAAAATAATTGCGGCATGCATCCAGGACTTCGTCCATACTGTACCGCTGTGCAATAGGCATAAGTTCCTGTCTTTTTTCATCATTTGGTGCATGCAGAGACAGGGCAAGGGTAATCTGCAGTTTTTCCTTTGCAAGCTCATAAATTTTTGGAACAATTCCGCAGGTCGATACGGTGATATTCCTCTGGCTGATGTTAAGACCATTTTCATCGGAAAGCAGATGTACAAAGCGTACAATATGATCATAATTATCCATAGGTTCGCCAGTTCCCATTACTACTACATTAGATACCCGCTCTCCCGTTATGCTCTGGATCCTGTAAATCTGATCCAGCATTTCCGAAGGAAGAAGGTTTCTTGTCCAGCCTCCAATAGTGGAAGCACAAAAACGGCACCCCATTTTACAGCCTACCTGTGACGAAATACATACGGAATTTCCATGCTTATAACGCATAAGAACACTCTCGATCACATTTCCATCAGAAAGGCGGAACAGATACTTTCTTGTGCCGTCAATGGCAGAAACCTGTTCATCCACCATTTCCAATGCCGCTATGGGATAGTCTTTCAGTTTTTCTTTTAATTTTCCTGGTATGTTTCCCATCTCATCATAAGAGGTTACCAGATGTTCATGTAACCAGCTGTAGATCTGCTTTGCCCGAAAGGGTTTCTCTCCCAGTTCGGTCATCAGATTTTTCAGTTCGTCTTTCGTCATCGACTTAATGTCTGTCATATTTATATTCCTATTTTCTTCTGAATTTCGCAATAAAGAAGCCGTCTGTCTTATGTACTCCAGGAAGCAGCTGCAGATATCCAAGTGCAGTTGTCTCTGAGTGCAGCTCCTCTGGAAGATAAGGATCCAGGCTCTCCAGCTTAAATGGATAATTATTCAAAAACCACATCATGTTCTCTTCGTTTTCTTCTTTTGCAATGGTACAGGTACTGAAGATCAGCTCTCCTCTTGGCTTCACATAGTTTGCTGCGCGATCCAGAATGGTTCTCTGCAGAATCACTATTTCATCCTGTTTCTGTGGCGTAACACGGTATTTGATTTCCGGCTTCTTGCCGATCACTCCATACCCGGAACAAGGTACATCTGCAATTACAACATCTGCAAGCAGTTCTGAATCCTGATCAAAAATAGTAGCATCCTGCACTCTTGCCTGTACATTAATAGAATTGGTACGTTGGATATTTTCCTCGATCAGATTGACTTTATACTGGCTTACATCTCTTGCATCTACCGTTCCATATCCCTCCATCTTGTCTCCCATATGAAGACTCTTTCCACCTGGCGCAGCACACACGTCAATAACGTAATCGCCCTTCTTCGGATCTGCAACCTCCGCAACCAGCATGGAACTTACATCCTGCACGACGATTTTACCCTTGATAAAAGCATCCAGTGCAAGAATATGGTTAAATTCAGAAATGCTGTATGCATAAGGCAGATATGGAGCAGGCGCTACATGAACGCCCTGACTTTCCAGGCTTTTTATAACCTCTTCCTTGGAATTCAGATAAGTCCGGCATCTGATGGTAAGAGGATGTTCCATAAGAAAATCCGCCAGTATCTTCTCTGTTGTTTCTTCTCCATAGGCTTCCAGCCACCTGGTTACCAGCACCTCTGGCATGGAATACTTTACAGAAAGATATTTCAACAGATCATCTTCTTTTTGAGGGAACCGGACCTGATCCATTTCCCGGGCTATGGTACGAAGAACACCATTTACAAAAGGCTTCAGATTATAAAAACCTTTTCTTTGCGCCAGCTTCACAGCCTCATTGCACACTGCGCTGTCTGGCACACTATCCATGTATTTCAGCTGATATACTGCACTTCTTAAAATTTCCCGGATTGCAGGCTTCATCTTATCAACTGTCACCTTGGAAAAAGAATTGATAATGTAATCAATCTGAATCCGGTATTCCAGCGTTCCTTCACAGACACGGGTAATAAATGCCCGGTCCTGTTTGGGAAGGAACTGATATTTGGAAAGGGCATTCCGAATTGCCACGTGGCTATGCTCGCCCTCTTCGATTTCAAGTAAAATTTCCAGGATCATCTCCCTGGAATTGATTCCGTTAATCATCCCGTCTTCTACCTCCGGAAAGTATGAGCAGTCTCAGAAGCTGTAAAATGGAAGAAGCAAGAGCTGCTACATAAGTAAGGGCTGCCGCTGTAAGAACCTTCTTCGCACCTTTGTTTTCCTCACGGCTTAAAATTCCTGTGCTTTCCAGCATTTTTAAAGCTCTTGAGGAAGCATTGAATTCTACCGGAAGTGTTACAAGCTGAAACAGTACCGCCAGTGAAAACAGCACAATTCCTACAGTTGTAAGTGCCGGTATGGAAAAGATCAGTCCCAGAAGAAAAATCGGCCAGGAAAGGGAAGATCCGATATTTGCCACCGGAACAATAGCTGAACGGATATTCAGCGGTGCATAATTTATATTGTGCTGAATGGCATGACCACACTCATGGGCAGCGACACATACAGCTGCCACAGAAGTTCTTCCATATACGTCCTGTGAAAGTGCCAGCCTCTTTGTTCTCGGATCATAATGATCTGTAAGGCTTCCGGAAATTGGAACAATCGTTACGTCGTAAATTCCGGCTGCATTTAAAATCCTCTGGGCAGTCTGAGCTCCTGTAAGACCTGAATGGCTGCGCACCTGCTGATAACGTGCAAAAGTGCTTTTCATCTTTCCAGATGCAGCCAGTGCCAGCACCATTCCAATGATCAGCAATACATAAGTAGGATCAACATAAAATCCATAAGGATATCCATATCCGTACATAAGATCACTCCTTTTTATCTGTGAATCTGCTTCCGGTTTCTATATGACATCCTCGAAGGAATGCATCCGCATCCATTCTCTTTTTTCCTTCTAACTGTACCTGTGAAAGTACCAGAACATCCTCACCGCAAGCCACGTAAATTCCTTTTTTGTCCGTTTTTACTACTGTTCCAGGTTCTGGCTTTTCTGTGCCAGCTTCTTCACTTTTTACTACAAAGCTTTCCCATACCTTCAAAGTTTTTCCATTCCAGAAGGTAAATGCGCTTGGCCACGGGTTTAAACCTCGCACCAGTCTTTCCAGTTCCGCGGCTGATTTCCCAAAATTGATCAATCCCATCTGTTTGGTGATCATACCGGCATATGGAGTAGGGCTTTCCTCCGGCTGTTTCTCGTAAACAGCTGTGCCATCAAAAATGTGAGGCAATGTCTCAACAAGAAGCTTCGCTCCTGCTTCTGCAAGCTTATCAAACAGAGTTCCGCCCGTCTCATCTTTTGCAATCGGCACTACGATCCTTGAGATCATATCTCCTGTATCAAGACCTGTTCCCATTCTCATGATCGTAACACCTGACTCCTTTTCCCCATCAATAACTGCCTGCTGAATAGGAGCTGCACCGCGGTATTTCGGAAGCAGGGATGCATGGATGTTAATACATCCGTATTTCGGAAGCTCCAGAATGCTTTTGGGAATGATCTGTCCAAAGGCAGCTACCACAATAATATCGGGATCCAGTTTCTCAAGAACCTGTAAAAATTCCGGATCGCGTACCTTCACAGGCTGGTAAACCGGGAACCCATGTTTCAATGCCTCTTCCTTTACAGGAGTGGGAAGCATGCTCTTTCCCCTTCCCTTCGGCTTATCCGGCTGGGTCACAACACCTGTCACCTCATAGCCAGCTTCAGCCAGTGCATGAAGGGGATTAACTGCAAAATCCGGCGTTCCCATATAAACAATTTTCATTTATTCCTCTTCCTCCTCATTGTCATAACTTACATGATGTAATTCACCTTCAACCAGACGTGTGTACATTTTTCCGTCAAGATGATCCAGCTCATGACAAAATGCACGGGCAAGGAGTCCTTCTCCTTCATATATCTGCTCATTCATATCCATATCAAGAGCTTTTACCTTCACATAATTTGGGCGGGTAACCTGACCGGACATTCCCGGAACACTTAAACATCCCTCCTCGCCTGTCTGCTCACCGGATGTCATAAGAATTTCCGGATTGATAAGAATAATTGGACCATCTCCAATATCGATCACTACGATTCTCTTTAATATACCCACCTGGGGAGCTGCAAGGCCAACACCGCATGCGTCATACATGGTTTCCAGCATGTCTCCTACCAGATCCTTTGTACGTTTGTCGATTTTCTCTACTGGTCTGCAGATTTTTTCCAAAACGGAATCTCCCTCTGTTCTGATTGTTCTAAGTGCCATCTCTGTGTTATCTCCTTTATCTTTGAATTTGGAAATACCCGTTGTTTCAAAGCCCTGCACCTTAACGCAGCCCTTTATTTCCGGTATTTCGCCTTATGAAAAATCAAATTGTATATTAACTTTTCTGAAGCCGGAATTGATTTCTATATATTCCTCCAGCCTGTCCTTTATTCGGACAAGCAGATCATAATTCTCATGTTTCAGATAAAGTACTCTTCTGTATACATCCTTTACTTTCCCTACAGACGCAGGGGCGGGACCGATCACATGAAGATCTTTTCCCGCATATATTTTTCCTGTAAACAGACCAAGATAGTGCATGGCTGTCTCAAGAAGCTTCTCATCCTCCGAAGAACCAAGCACTGCCATCATATGGGCAGCCGGGGGATAATCCATAAGAAGACGGTATCCCATCTCTTCCTGGTAAAATTCTTCGTAATCCTGCTTTGCAGCTGTCTGTATGCTGTAATGATCCGGACTATAAGTCTGGATCAAGGCATGGCCTTCTTTCCTTCCTCTTCCTGCTCGTCCCACCGCCTGGGTAAGAAGCTGAAAAGTGCGCTCACCACTGCGATAATCATCAGCATTCAGGGATAAATCTGCAGCAAGGATCCCCACAAGAGTAACATCCGGGAAATCATGTCCCTTGACGATCATCTGGGTTCCAATCAAAATATCGGCCTCATGCCTGGAAAAAGCAGACAGAATTTTTTCATAGCTTCCCTTAGCTCTTGTAGTGTCGTAATCCATTCGAAGAACTCTTGCCTCTGGAAATTCTTTTTCTACCACCTGCTGGATCTGCTGGGTTCCCGCTTTAAAACCGCCTATATATGGGGAAGAACAGACTGGACATTTGTCCGGTTTCACAGTTTCATAACCACAATAATGACAGATCAGCTTTCTGCCATTATGCTCACTTAAGGAAACGTCACAGTGAGGACATTTCATTACATGACCGCAGGAACGGCATGAAACAAACCCTGCGTAGCCACGGCGGTTGAGAAACAACATGGCCTGCTCCCCTTTTTTCAGGCACTGGCTCAGGTCTTCTCTCAGTTCCAGACTGAGGGCAAGGCGGTTTCCTTTTTTTAGTTGTTCCCTCATGTCAATAATTGATACCCTGGGAAGAGGTCTTTCTTCAAATCTGGCTTCCAGCTTTACAAGGACATATTCTCCTTCTTTCGCCCTGTAATACGCTTCCATAGATGGAGTTGCAGAACCAAGAATTACTCTTGCGCCTTCCAGCTTTGCTCTGTGGATAGCCGTTTCCCGGGCGTGATACCTTGGACTGTTTTCACTTTTATAAGAAGATTCATGCTCCTCATCAATAATGATCAGCCTCAGCTTTCCAAAAGGAGTAAAAAGTGCTGAACGGGGTCCCACCATAACCTGCAGTTCTCCCTGTTTGGCTCTTTTAAACTGGTCATAACGCTCTCCCAGGGAAAGTCTGGAGTTAATTACCGACACCTTATCACCAAAACGACCATAAAATCGCCGTACAGTCTGATAAGTCAGCGCAATTTCCGGAATCAGCACGATTGCCTGACCGCCTTCCTTTATCACCTTATCGATCAGCTCCATATATACTTCCGTTTTTCCACTGCCGGTAACTCCGTGAAGAAGAACCGGTCTCGGATCCGGGTGTTCCCATTCTGATAAGATCTGATTCACAGCCATTTGCTGGGATATACTTAATACTGCTGGTGCCACATGCGGAATATTCTCTGCATCTGCAACTGCATTTCTATACACTTCATCTGACTCCACAGAAGCAATCCCCTGTTCTTCAAAATATCTCAGGACAGAAGCCGTAGTGCCAAGCTCCTTTGAAGCCCAGGCAGTCTCAATTTTCCCATTTTCATTCTGCAAGAGTGCTTCCAGAAGGCGGATACGTGCTTTAAATCTGGTCATGCTAAGCTCTTCCAGAAGCTTTTCCCCATCTTCTCTGGAAATCAGAAGGGTTATCCACCTTTTTTCCTGGGCTTTCATCTTTTTCTGAATAGGAAGAACTGTTTTCAGAGCCTGGATCATGGTAGAGCCGTAATTTTCTTTCATCCACCCTGCCAGCGCGATCAGCCTGGATTCTGTGGTTTCCTGATCATTTTCAATACCGGCAACAGATTTGAGCTGGATTCCCTTTACTTTAGGCTCACCAGAAATCCCCACTACATATCCCTTGCGCACATGATTTCCTCTTCCAAATGGAATGGAAACCACCATTCCCACCTGTATCTCTTCCTTCAGTTTCTCCGGAACCAGATATTGAAAGCTTTTATCCAGCTTCTCATGGGAAATGTCTACAATAATATCTGCATATGTCATGTTTTACTTTCCAGCAAGAATATCAGCGATCAACACACGCTCATCCATAGGATATTTTTTGCCTTTGATTTCCTGGTAATCTTCATGACCTTTACCAGCCAGCACCACAATATCCCCTGGTTCTCCGTGATGGATGGCATAAGCGATTGCTTCCTTGCGGTCTGGAATCTCCACATATTTACCTTCTGTCTTCGCCATGCCAACCTTGATGTCATCAATAATAGCCTGAGGCTCCTCATCTCGCGGATTATCAGAAGTAATGATGGTCAGATCTGCCAGACGACCGGAAACTTCTCCCATCTCATAACGGCGAAGCCTGGAGCGGTTTCCGCCACAACCAAACAGGCAGACCAGTCTGTGTGGATGATACTCACGCAATGTAGTAAGAAGACTTTCCAAAGCCATTGCATTATGTGCATAATCAATCATCAGAGTAAATTCATCAGATACTTTCACCATCTCAATACGGCCTTTTACTTTTGCTACCTTCAGAGCCTTCAGGATATTTTCCTGGGAAACCTTAAAATGACGGCAGATTGCAATAGCGGTAAGAGAGTTGTAAATACTGAATTTACCTGGGATGTCGATTTCAACAGGGAAATCCATAAGCCCCTTCAGCTGATAGGAAATTCCAAGATAACCTTTTCCGCCAATCAGTCTGGCATCCTCAGCGCGAAGGTCTGCTTCTTTTGAAAAGCCATAGGTTTCCAGAGTACAGGTATGTCCCTCTACAATTCTGTCAAAATGCTCATCATCACGGTTTACAATTCCTACGCGGCACTGCTTGAGAAGCATAGCTTTACAAGACAGATAATGGTCAAAGTCCTTGTGCTCGTTTGGACCAATATGATCTGGTTCAATATTTGTAAAAATTCCAAAATCAAACACAAATCCCTGAGTACGATGCAGCATCAGCCCCTGTGAGGAAACTTCCATAACCACACAATCACAGCCAGCTTCCACCATTTCGTGAAAATACTCCTGAACTACATAGGATTCTGGTGTGGTATTAGAAGCAGGTATTATCTTATTTCCGATAATTGCCTCAATAGTACCGATCAGACCAACCTTGTATCCAGCATTTTCCAGAATGGATTTTACCATATAGGTAGTGGTAGTTTTTCCCTTAGTTCCGGTAATTCCGATTGTTTTCAGCTTCTCTGCCGGATGTCCGAACCAGGCTGCTGAAATAAATGCCATAGCATATCTGGTGTCTGTCACCTGGATAACCGTAACATCCGACGGTGCAGAAACCTCCTCTTCTACTACCAGAACTTTAGCCCCTTTTGCTGTCACATCCGGGATAAATTTATGTCCATCTACAACAGCACCTCTGATACAGATAAACAGAGAGCCGTCTGTTACCTTTCTGGAATCATAAACAACACCAGTGACTTCCTGCTCTGTGCTCCCCTGCACGCAGGTGTATTCTAACTTCTCTAATAAGGATGATAATTTCATAATATATGCCTCCCTATATTGACGTTGCTTTAAAATCACGCCAGAGCTTGTTTGAAAAAGACTTTCTGCAAGATTTGTGTCACAATTTGCGGGAATGATTTTTCAAACACGCTCTAATCTAATGACATCATACAGCAACGCATACTCTTTTATAGAATATCACACACAGAATTTGTTTTCAATCTTTCCTGTTAAAAAACAGTAACCGTTCACCTCACATTATAGTTTCCATTCACGGGTCATCTGTGAGCATTGTCTCCAAACATTCTTCTGGCGGCTACAGCGGAAAAAAGAAACGAAAGCAGAATCAGTACCTGAAACAGCTCTTTGTGGGAAGTATCCCCTGTTTTTGGAGAGGTGGACGCAGCCATTGTGCTGCCATCATTATTCCCACTGCCTATGCCAGTTCCATCTCCATTTCCACCCCCATTTCCGTTTCCGCTTCCATTTCCATCCTTCTCCTTATCTTCCACACGGATGGTTGCCTGATCCCGCACTGCGCTTTCCTCACCAGTCTCGTCAGTAACTACAATAATCTGATTCATCAGATTCTGGTCTTTCAGATCTTTTGGAAGTACAACTTTTGCCTTTAAATTCACACAGCCACCAGGTGCGATTTCCTGGATTTTCGCCTGAGTCCTGCTTTTATTCAGGGTTATACCTCTCTGTTCCTGAAAAGTAGCTGTTACTCCGGCAAGCCCGAAACGTTCTGTAGTAACTACGGAATGCAGAGTCACCTCCCCGGTATTGTGAATACTGATCTGATAAGTCACAGTCTCCCCAGGGCTGGCGTTGTCGCAGTCAGCTGTTTTCTTTACCGTAAAAGAGGCTTTTCCCTGCTGTAATGTTAACTGTTTTTCTGCTGCTTTCTCCAACGAAACCGGATTTTCTGTTTTTGCAAAAAGCTCCAGCTCCAGATTACTTTTCTGATCCATGTCCGGATCTATATAAAAAGACAGGATTCGTGTTTCCCCTGCGGAAAGGCTTTCCAGCACTGCACCACTTTCCGAAACTTCAAGGCCAGGCTCCTTTTCCCACACAGGTACCAGTTCCTGTTCTTTTACTTTGGCCTGAAGGGAAATTTTATAAAAAGGTACCTGACCATTATTTGTCAGATTCACTGCCATATGAATGCGTTTTCCAGTATAAAGCGCCTTTTCCTTGGCTTCCATCTCCACTGAAAAATCCATGTGTGCAGCTGGTATCTCCAAACTCTTAGATAAGGCTTTACACAAAATGTTTTTTTCATTTTCCACTTTTTTTACAATGTAAACTCCGCCTCCATTTTCTTCTCCGCTTATAGCACCATTTGCATGCAAAATATCCTGACAGGTAGGAACTGTATGTTTTTCTGCTGGAAAACGATATTCATCCCGCAAGGTAACCGGAATTTTCAGCTGTTTGCCCTGTTCTCCCGAATTTATTTTCCAGCGGAATCCGGTTATACTGCTGGATCTTCCGTCAGCAGTCTCGATAGGAAGCTCCTCTTTCAGGCAGCCTTCAGGTGCCATAAACGAAGCATCTGGCTGAAAATATTCAGAAAGCCAGACTACCAGTTCGTAAGATGTTGGATGAGATATTGTTTCATCCGAAAAATCATATTGATCATTTTCCAGGCTCCCGTCCTGATTTCCACTGCTGAATAAATTTTCATCGCCACTTTCATATTCCTGGTTTTCATTTTCCCACGTAAGTGACGCCAGCCCATCTGCCTTTACAGAAATCACCGCCTGAAATTTCTGTAAATCTGTCCATGCCGCATCTTGGACAACAGATAACCCGCCTTCCATTTCTGCTCCATATGCCACTGCCGGCTGCGCCGTGCATCCAACCAGCATCCCAGCTTCTGCAAGCAGACTTACTCCCACTGCCAGTATCTTTTTCCATATTCTGTTTTTCATTATAACTTCTCCTTTTCTACCCCTATTTTTCACTAATCTCTGTTATTAAACTACTATTTTACAAAACGGACTTGCCGCCTACTGGCGACATCACCATATAAATGAGTCACTGACAGCACATGGGAATCACACCTTTCTCACTTAAACAGATCCTATTCACAGCATTCCGAAGCAAATTTGCCTTGCCATTGTATGCATCCATTTTCAAAAAAGCGTATAAAACGCCCAGGTTAACAGGTTTCCTTCAAAAAACGGGTTATCTTGCGCCGAACCGGCGCGGTAGAAATTCTTTTCTGCAGAATGCAGAAACAAGATAGGTTTACTTTACCACACTTGGTCTTTAAATGCAATAAAGGGTCGGATTTTATTTTCATTTCATATTTTTTCGATTTCTTTTAGATTTGAGACACATTTTCCTCACAAATTGCCGATATAATGAATTTCGGATAGATGAAAAACCACTCTCTATCTCCCCCCTCAAAAATATAGGAAATGAGCCATCTGCCTGATGCGGATGGCTTTTCCTGTTTCAAGGACTTTTCTATTGCAATTCCCACCCTTAGCTTTTATAATGGAAGATATTACACAAGGATGTCCGGAGAAATCATTCATGTTGCTGTGAATACTTTCACAGTAATCCACTTAACTCTGATATCCGCATTATATTCTTGACAGAAACGAGGTATCTCCTATGAGTGAAAAAATCGTAGTAGTTGCATTAGGTCACAGAGCTCTCGGCACCACACTTCCAGAGCAGAAAGTAGCCACCAAAGCCGCAGCAAAAGCAATCGCAGATCTTGTTGAAGAGGGTGCCAAGGTGGTAATCTCCCACAGCAATGGCCCACAGATTGGCATGATCCACACTGCAATGAATGAATTTGGAAAGACACACCCGGATTATACATTCGCTCCTATGTCAGTCTGCTCCGCAATGAGCCAGGGCTACATTGGATATGACCTTCAGAATGCGATCCGCTCTGAATTTATCAGCCGCGGAATTTACAAACCTGTTGCTACCATTCTTACCCAGACTGTTATTGATCCATATGACGACGCTTTTGCAGATCCGGAGAAAATTATCGGACGTGTTCTCACTGAGGAAGAAGCTGAAGCAGAGGAAGAAAAAGGAAACTTTGTCACCAGACTTGCTGATGGCGGATACAGACGAATCGTAGCAGCTCCGAAGCCACAGAGAATCGTAGAGCTTGAGACTATACGAGCACTTCTCAATGCAGACCAGGTTGTTATCGCAGCCGGCGGCGGTGGAATTCCAGTGCTTGAGCAGGGCATCAACCTTCACGGTGCCAGTGCCATCATTGAGAAAGATCTTGCCGCAGGACTTCTTGCAGAAGAATTAAATGCCGATACTCTTCTGATTCTCACAAGTGTAGAGAACGTAAGTCTGAACCACGGTCAGGTAAATGAGCAGAAGCTTGGCAGCATCACTGTAGCGGACGCTAAGAAATACATTGAAGAGAACCAGTTTGCTTCCGGTTCCATGCTTCCCAAAATCGAAGCAGGTATTTCCTTTATCGAGAAAGGGGAAGGCCGGAGCACTGTGATTACTGATATGGCTCATGCCAAAGAGGGCTATGAAGGAAAAACAGGAACTACCATCCGCTAGAGCCTGTTTGCAAAAGGCTTTCCACAATATGTGCGTCACAATTTGTGGGAGATTTCACCCGGATAAGGGCGCTGTAGCGGGCTGCGGCAACCGAATTCGGGTGAAATTTCCCGCAAAGTGGGGCGTGCATATTGCGGGAATGATTTTTCAAACACGCTCTAAACATACAAAAAGAAACCTCCGACGAAATAAGTACTCATCTGACGAGGTTCCTTTTTTTACTATTTTTTACTATTATTTCCCCAATCTTAACGAGCAGTAAGCATCAATGCGGAATCTTCTGACTCTGTATTTATGATTCCGATCAGATCTCCCTCTTTCAGGGTAATCTTACGCTCCACGCCATCTGTCACTGTCATGCTTCCGTTTTCACCCTCTTCTCCCATGATCATAAAACTTACAAAACCATTTGAACAGGAAGCAATGTAATATCCTGGGACAATGCCTCCATCCACATTTTCTCCAACCTCCAGCACATCTCCTGCCATCAGTTTATAAGAGGCTGAATCAGCCCCAGAACTGAACATATCTCCAAATTCTTCTTCAAGTATCGGAGCAAGGCTGTCCTTCAGGGAATCCCGGATTTCCGGTAAGCTTGCGCAGATGATCACCAGGACCATGAGCCATCCAAGAAGGGATCCTTTTTTCTTTTTTACCGGTTTCTGGGTGTAAACACTGCTTTTTTTAGCTGCAGCGCTGTAAGTTCCAGCTGTACTTTGTCTGCTCTTGGAATTATAACTCCCAGCAGGGACAGAGACCTTATTTCCATTCTTATCAGCACCAGTGCCTCCTCCATATATACTTCCTGCTTTCACATTTCCCTTATTATAAGAATTCCCTGTGCCTGCACCAGCCAGTGACTTAGAGCTTCGTGTTCCCGTTTTCTGATCATGTTTATTTCCGGCTCCTGCCACGCCTGTTCCGGTCCCGGTCTTATATGCAGCACTTCCAGCCTTCTTATCTCCCAGCGGGATTTCCTCCTGGCGCATGATTGCCCGCGCCCGGCTGGTAGCATGACGGTAATGGTCACTTCTGTTCTCATTCAGATGATACAAAGTCTCATCATTTCTATAAGGCATTCCACACAGCTTACATCTGCCATTTACAACAGGCCCATCGCAGACCTGGCACCTTTTTTTCTCCATAGACATCCTCCCGGTTCTCTGGTTATTCTGTTTCACCACAACCTGTAATTCCTGTTTTTGCTCCAACAGGGAAAAATCATCACATTCTTTGTCTTTTATTGTATCTTTTTTGCATATTTCTTGCAAGGTCTAAATTGCCAAGCGGGAAAATACCTGTTATAATAAACCGAGATTGTTCCTGTTCACGTTTTAGTAACCACAGAACATTATCGTGAACAGAAAACAGAGATTAACACAATCAACAAGGAGGATTCCCATGGAACAATTAAAAATTCCTATGGGCTATCATGCAGACCTTAATCTTCATGATACTCAGGTAGCAATTAAAACTGTGAAAGATTTTTTCCAGCAGACACTTGCACAGAAGCTGAACCTTCTGCGTGTCTCCGCACCTATATTTGTAGATCCAAGTTCCGGCCTCAATGATAACCTGAACGGCGTGGAGCGTCCGGTAAGCTTTGACATCAAAGGCATGGACTGCAACGCTGAAATCGTACATTCTCTTGCAAAATGGAAGCGTTATGCACTGAAGAAATATGGTTTCTCTGTAGGTGAGGGCTTATACACCGATATGGTTGCCATCCGCCGTGATGAGGATGTTGACAACATCCATTCCATCTATGTAGACCAGTGGGACTGGGAGAAGATCATCACCAAAGAAGAGAGAAATGTAGAAACTCTCATTAACACTGTCCGTACTATCTACAGCGTACTCCGCAAGACAGAGAAATACATGGCAGTACAGTATGACTACATAGAAGAAATTCTTCCAAGAGAGATTGCATTTGTCTCCACAGAAGAGCTTGTAGACATGTATCCGGATCTTACCCCTAAGGAAAGAGAATACAAGATCGTCAAAGAAAAAGGCGCTGTTTTCCTTATGCAGGTAGGTAAGAAACTGACAAATGGCGAGCGCCACGACGGACGTGCTCCAGACTATGATGACTGGGAATTAAACGGCGATATTCTGGTATACTATCCTGTACTGGACATTGCCCTTGAACTTTCTTCCATGGGTATCCGTGTAGACGAGACAGCACTTGACAAACAGCTTACAGAAGCCGGCTGTGACGACCGCAGAGAGCTCCCGTTCCAGAAGGCCATTCTGAATAAAGAACTTCCATACACAATCGGCGGCGGTATCGGTCAATCCCGTATCTGTATGTTCTTCCTGCGCAAGGCTCATATTGGAGAAGTACATGTTTCCCTGTGGCCTAAGGAAATGCAGGAAGAAGCTGCTAAAGGCGGTATTCCACTTCTGTAAAATAGAATCGAGGGATCAAATTGAATATACTTTTTTTCTTAACACCGAAAAGTGATATTGCCTACATTTTCGAGAATGAAACTTTGAGGCAGACTCTTGAGAAAATGGAACACCGGAAATTTTCCTGTATTCCTATTCTGAATCCAGATGGAAAATACGTAGGTACTATTTCTGAGGGTGATCTTCTCTGGGGAATGAAAAATCTGAACATCACGGATATGAAAACAGCCGAGGAAGTACCAGTTATGGCTATCTCCAGAAGAGCCACCTACAAACCGGTACACGTTGACTGCGACATGGAGGATCTCCTGGACCGCGCAATCAACCAGAACTTTGTGCCGGTTATAGATGATCAGGATCACTTTATCGGAATTGTCACAAGGAAAGAAATCATCAAATATTGTTATAAAGAAATGAAGAAAAACGCATAGGATTTTAAATCACCGCGTTTTTTCACACAAAAAAAAGACAACCTCAGTCCCATTTAAACCAATGGAAAAGGTTGTCTTTTTTCTTTTTACAGAACCTTAGACAAAAATTCCTTCAATCGCGGATTCTGCGGATTTTCAAAAAACTCCTTCGGCGCATTCTGTTCCTGAATTTTGCCGTCATCAATAAATAAAACTCTTGTTGCAACCTCTCTTGCAAATCCCATCTCGTGAGTAACTACAACCATAGTCATGCCGCTCTTTGCAAGCTCTTTCATCAGCTCCAGAACCTCTCCAACCATCTCCGGATCCAGTGCAGAAGTAGGCTCGTCAAAAAGCATAACATCCGGATTCATGGCAAGGGATCTTGCAATGGCAATACGCTGCTTCTGACCACCGGAAAGCATATCCGGATAAGCATTTGCCTTATCTGGAAGTCCCACACGAGCAAGAAGCTCGTCCGCACGTCTGGAAGCCTCTTCCTTTGTCATCAGTTTCAGGGCAACCGGTGCCATCATAATATTCTGCTTTACCG
>NZ_JBDGDM010000068.1:0-20296 GCF_040908885.1 Ruminococcus sp. RTP21358st1_G6_RTP21358_211008 | reverse complement strand
TGCCTATATTTTAACACAATGAAAGGAACCTGCGAACAGATTCCTTTCCATTTTTTTCTTAAGTTTATGATGTTGAGCTATGCTGGATGGGGCAAGCGGTCTGAGACAGGACTGGTATATTACAATCCCTATGATCAAAGGAACTTTAAAAACAGTATCCGTTCTTGCTGCAACCTCCGGCTTCCTTCTTTATAACGAGGTTTATTTCCTGACAAAAGGAGCTGCAGGAACCTACAGTATCAGTTACATTATCCGCGAGCTTGCCATTACCAGTCCGAGAACCCAGTTTGGACGAGCCAATGCAGTGGCAATGATCCAGATCCTGGCTGGGATGGTGATCATTCTGGTGATTAATTTTGTATACAGCATTTCTTTCAGGAAAGAGAAAGAATAAGAAGGAAAAGAGGATGAATATGAAAAAAACAAATACCCTGAAAGGTGTAAATAGTATGCCGGCGGGAACCAGGATCGTGACTTACATTTGTCTTGCGTGGGCGCTGATCGTGTCGTTGCTTCCCATTGGCTGGCTGGTTTTATCCAGCCTGAAAAAAGATCCTATGGCGAGACCTGGCTTTCAGCTTCCGGAATCCATTTGTCTGGATGGTTATATTTCCACATTTAAAGATTTACATGTGATGAGATATTTTGGAAACAGTCTTTTTGTCGCAGGTGTTTCCGTGGTGATCAGTGTGGTGATGATTTCCATGTCTGCATATGTGGTAGCGCGAATGGAATTCAAAGGAAAAGCACTGGTAAATGTACTTTTGTATTCCACCATGTTTATCCCAGCCACAGCCCTTACTTATCCGGTATATAATCTGGTAAACCGCCTGCATTTATATGATACAAGATCTGCGCTGATCCTGATTTATTCCTGCAGTGGAATTGCAGTGAGTTTTTTTGTGATCAAAAACTATTACGACAATATCCCAAGAGAGCTGGAAGAGGCGGCGAGAATTGATGGATGTGGGTATGTACAGACCTGGATGAAAGTAATTTTTCCAATTGCACGTCCGGGAATTATGACAGCAGCTGTGCTTGCGTTTTTGAATAATTGGAATGAGTATTACTGGGCCTCTCTTGTGCTGATCACAAGGGAAAAGCTGACAGTACCGGCGCTTTTGTCTACTTTCACAACAGCCTTTAACACCAATTATAACGGACTTTTTTCCGCTATGGTGATTATCATTCTTCCGCCTGTGCTTCTGTACTGTATTTTCAGCAGATTCTTTATTGAGGCACTGTCTGGCGGAGCCGTGAAAGGTTGACAGGTGAAATGAAAGTTTTTTGATAAAAATGCTGAATATACAAAATTTTCTGATATAATGAAGAAGACAGGAGAATAGAAACATGAATGAGGAAATAAGACAGCGCACCAAATGGTTTATGGAAGACAGATTCGGTATGTTTATTCATTGGGGATTATACTCCATTCCGGCATGCGGTGAATGGATGATGTCACAGAAAGAAATGACAATTGAGGAATACAGTAAGTATTTTGATCAGTTTGATCCTGTGGATTATGATCCGAAGAAATGGGTTCGTCTGGCAAAAAAAGCAGGCATGAAGTACGTGGTACTTACAGCAAAGCACCATGACGGATTTTGTCTGTTTGACTCTAAACTGACAGACTACAAGTCAACAAACACAAAAGCAGGCAGAGACCTGGTAAGAGAATTTGTAGATGCATGCCGAGAGGAAGGATTAAAGGTTGGTCTTTATTTTTCCATTATCGACTGGCATCATCCGGATTTTCCTAAATATGGAGACAGGCAGCATCCTATGCGAAACAATCCGGCATATAAAGATGAAAAAATTGATTTTGACAGATATCTTGCGTATATGCATGGCCAGATAAAGGAACTTGTAACAGGGTATGGCAAGCTGGATCTTCTATGGTTCGATTTTTCCTATGACGATATGACCGGAGAAAAATGGAAAGCCACAGAGCTGATCAAAATGGTTCGAAAGTATCAGCCGGATGTGATCATTGACAACCGTCTGGAAGGTGCGGGGGATAACCATGGCAGCATTACAACAGAGGAACCACTGATTTACAGCGGTGATTTTGCAAGTCCGGAGCAGATCATTCCTCCAAAAGGAGTATGTGATGACAAGGGAGAACCCATTCCATGGGAACTTTGTGCCACTATGAATAATCATTGGGGATATTGCAATTTCGACCATCAGTATAAGACCCCTCAGATGCTTGTAAGAAAGCTGGTGGAATGTGCCAGCAAGGGTGGAAATATGATCCTGAACGTGGGACCAGATGCCCGTGGAAATATTCCGGAGGAGAGTGTTCAGATTCTCACAGAAGTTGGAAAATGGATGAAAAAAAATGGGGAGAGCATTTACGGATGCGGAATTTCCAAATTGGAAAAGCCGGATTGGGGAAGATATACCCAGAAAGGTGACATCATTTATGCTCATGTTTATGAGACACCGCTTGGAGCACTTCCGCTGTATGGAATCGGCCCGGATAAGCTGGAATCTGTTACATATCTTGCTGACGGCAGTGAGGTGAACAGAGGGGAAGCATGGAATACGGTGCTGTATCCGGATGTGGCCTTTGTTTCCTTCGGAGATGATCCGGTATTTACCTATCCATTGCCAGATGAAAAAGATACGGTTTTAAAAATACGTTTGCGACAGGAGTAAAAGAGTATGAAAAAGGTAACGAGTATTGTAATTGGAGCAGGCCTTAGAGGAGGTCATGTTTATTCTCAGTATGCACTGGACCATCCGGATGAATTTCAGGTGGTGGCAGTTGCAGAGCCGGATAAAGAGCGCAGAGAGAGCTTTGCAAAAAGACACAATATTCCGGAAGAGCTTTGCTTCGAAAGCTATGAAGAGCTTCTTGGAAAAGAAAAGCTGGCAGATTGTGCCATGATCTGCACCATGGACAGGATGCATTATGAGCCTACGATCATGGCTCTGAAAAAGGGATATCATGTACTTTGTGAAAAGCCCATGTCTCCCGACAAGAAAGAAATCATTGAAATGGGAGAGATGGCGAAGAAATACGACCGTATTCTGTCCGTGTGCCACGTACTTCGGTATTCTCCGTTCTTTTCCAAATTAAAAGAACTTCTGGAAGAAGGCAAAATAGGAAGACTTATGACTATCCAGCATATGGAAGAGGTAGGTTACTGGCATCAGGCACATAGCTTTGTAAGAGGAAACTGGAGAAATGCAGAGGAATCCAGTCCTATGATCCTGCAGAAATGCTGTCATGATATGGATATCATGCTGTGGCTGGCAGACAGTAAATGCGAAAGCCTTAGTTCCTTTGGCGAACTGTCTTATTTTACAGAGGAAAATGCACCGGAAGGAGCTCCTGCTTATTGTCTGGATGGATGCCCACATAGAGATGAATGTGCTTTCTATGCACCACGCTATTATCTGGAGAATTTAGATGGCTATCTGGTACGTGCAGTGACCGATCAGACAGATCCGGAGCATGTATTGGAGGCTTTGAAAAAAGGACCTTACGGAAGATGTGTATTCCACTGTGATAATACAGTAGTAGATCACCAGTCCGTTGACATAAAGTTTGAAAATCAGGTAACAGCGTCCTTCCTTATGACAGCCTTTACAGACCAGTGTGCTAGACGGATCCGTCTTATGGGAACAAAAGGTGAGATCAAAGGCGATATGGATGCAGGTACTATTGAGATCAGAGATTTTGTCAGTGGGAATCTGGAGACAATAGAGCTTCACACACCTGCAAACGGACATAACGGAAGTGATATGAGTATGATGCATGATTTTGTCCGTATGGTAGGAGAAGGAAGAAAGGGTAAAACAGACGCTGCTGTTTCCGTGGAGAGTCATCTGATGGCACTGGCAGCAGAGGAAGCAAGAATAACGGGACAGGTTGTAAATCTCAGAGGATTTGCCAATGAAAATAAATGAATTTTTAGCTGAAATCAACATGCTGCCGGAGGCTGTGCATCTGCTTAATGAGCTTCAGGAATCCGGACGCATTGGGGAGGAAGAATATCAGGAAAATAAGCTTTTGTATGAGAAAGACAGAGCTTTGTTTTATGAAAAAATTCTTTTGGAAAAGGATTATCGGCTTGTGTTTCTGTATTATTTATGCCGCATGGGCGCCGAAACCTATGATGCTTATGAAAAGCGGGGAATCAGCCGGGAAATTTTCCGGGACACTTTTTACGATCTGACCTTTTGGTGTGAAAACTGTTTTCTGGAATATGGAGAGTATGGAATTGATGAATACGACTGGTTTTTCCGCCATATGAAGCTTACCATCTTCAGGCTTGGAAGAATGCAATTTGAAATCATGGATTCCCGCTGGAATTTTACAGCAGGAGAAAGAATGGTAAAAAAAGGAGATCCGATCATCAGTATTCATATTCCACAGGGCGAAAAGCTCACACTGGAGAGTGTGAGGGAATCCATTATTCAGGGAATGGCTTTCTGGGGAAAAGAGATGCCGTATCTGTGTCATTCCTGGCTGCTCTATCCGGGGCTTAAAGACATTTTGCCGGAGAAAAGCAATATCATTATGTTTCAGAATCAATTTCAGATCGTAGAAACAGATTGGGACGAGCGTGAGGCTGAATGGCGTATTTGGGGGAAAGTACAGCGAAATCTGAATGTATATTCTGAGAATACTTCGCTTCAGAGGGCTGCAAAGAAATATCTGAAATCCGGAAAAGTGCTTGGGAGTGGTCTGGGAATATTAAAACCGGAGTATTTCCTGTGAAATAATTGATAAAAATTGACAAGAAGAGATTTGTCTGTTACCATCGAACCAGGGGCAATTGTTTGTCCCTGGTATCGTTATGAATAAGCAACAAAGCGGATCAGGAATCTCCGCTTTGACAAATAAAAAATGGGAGGCAGCAATAACATGAAAAAGCCGGTATTGGTAGTAATGGCAGCAGGTATGGGAAGCAGATATGGTGGTCTGAAGCAGATCGATCCTATTGATAAGGACGGGGACATTATCATTGATTTTTCTATCTACGATGCCATTCAGGCAGGATTTGAGAAAATTGTATTTATTATAAAGAAAGAGAATGAGGCTGATTTCCGTGCGGCTATCGGAGATCGTATGAGTAAGCACATCCAGGTGGAATTTGTATTCCAGGATCTGCATAATCTGCCGGAAGGCTTTACAGTTCCGGAAGGACGTGTGAAGCCATGGGGAACCGGACATGCGATCATGAGCTGTATCGATGTGATTGATGGACCTTTTGCCGTTATTAATGCGGATGATTATTATGGACGTCATGCATTTAAGATGGCGTATGATTTCCTTACAGAGAATCAGGATAAAGACGGTATTTATCAGTACATGATGGTAGGCTACAAGCTTGAGAACACATTGACAGATAATGGACATGTGGCTCGTGGTGTTTGTGTGACAGACGAAGAGGGATATCTGAAGGATATTAATGAGCGCACCCATATTGAGAAGAGAGATGGCGGTGCTGCTTATACCGAGGATGATGGTGCTACATGGACAGAGCTTCCTATGGATGCTACGGTGTCTATGAATATGTGGGGATTTTCTGCAAGCATTCTGAAAGAACTGAAGGACAGATTCCCATTATTCCTGAAAGAAAATGTGGAAAAGAATCCTCTGAAATGCGAATATTTCCTTCCATTTGTTGTAGATGAGCTTCTTGGCGAGAAGAAAGCAACTGTCAAAGTTCTGAAATCCATGGACAAATGGTACGGAGTTACTTATAAAGAAGATAAGCCGGTAGTAGTTGCTGCAATTCAGAAGCTGAAAGATGACGGTCTTTATCCTCAGAAGCTTTGGGAGGAAAAATAAGTGGGAAAAACAAAAGATGCAAACCATCAGGAACTGATGGAAGTAATCAACAGCTTTGATTTTGGCGGTGAACTTGAAGAGGTCGGCATATTTGGAAATGGCCACATAAATGAGACTTACTGTGCTGTATTTTCCACAGAAGCCGGACAGAAGCGCTATATTCTCCAGAAAATGAACAAGCAGATTTTCAAAGATCCTGTTGGTCTTATGGAGAATATCAGTGGCGTCACCTCCTGGCTGAAGAAGAAAATTCTGGAAAATGGCGGGGATGCAGAGCGCGAAACCCTGAATATCGTAAATGACCGTGCAGGAGCTCCTTATTTGGTGGATAAAGAAGGAGAGTACTGGAGAGCATATCTGTTTATTGAGGATGCAACCTGTTTTGAACAGGTGGAAAATGATGAAGATTTTTACCAGAGTGCTCTTGCATTTGGTAATTTCCAGCGTCTTCTTGCAGATTATCCGGCAGATACGCTTCACGAGACAATTCCGAATTTCCATAATACTGTGAAACGATTTGCTGATTTTAAAAAAGCTGTGGAAGAGGATGCATGCGGACGGGCTGCTGATGTTCAGAAGGAGATACAGTTTGTCCTGGAAAGAGAGCAGCTGGCCCATACACTTGTGGATTTACTGGATGCAGGTAAGCTGCCACTTCGTGTAACGCACAATGACACAAAGCTGAATAATATCATGATCGACAATGTTACACATAAGGGAATCTGTGTGATCGATCTGGATACGGTAATGCCGGGACTTTCTCTGAATGATTTTGGTGATTCCATTCGTTTCGGCGCAAGCACGGCAGCAGAGGATGAGCAGGATATTTCCAAAGTGTCCTGTGACCTTCATCTGTTTGAGGTGTATGTAAAAGGATTTCTGGAAGGCTGCGGCGGTGCCCTCACAGATCTGGAGGTGGAAATGCTTCCGATGGGTGCAATCCTGATGACCTTTGAGTGTGGAATGCGTTTCCTGGCAGATCATCTGGAGGGAGATCATTACTTCCGCATTCATCGCGAAAATCATAATCTGGATCGTGCAAGAACCCAGTTCAAGTTGGTGTGGGATATGGAACAGAAATTATCTGAGATGAAAGCTATTGTAGAAAAATATAAATAGTGGTATTCTAAACTTGGCAGGCATAAAAAATGCCTTCCAGGTTACTAATAAGGATTGCAAAGAATGGACATAAACCATCACAGTTGCTGTTTGCGGATAACATTCCGTGGAGTGCTGTGAAAAGAGAAAACAGCAGAAGGTTATTTGTTTATTGATTGTGATGAATGGTGGGAACTTTGCAGCAAACGAGGAGGAAAATATCATGGCAATTTTAGTAACAGGCGGTGCAGGATACATTGGAAGCCATACAGTTGTAGAACTTCAGAATTCCGGTTATGACGTAGTAGTTCTGGATAATCTGTCTAATTCCAGCGAGAAGGCCCTTGACAGAGTTTCCAAGATCACAGGCAAGCCGGTTAAATTTTATAAAGCAGATATCCTGGACAGGGAAGCCCTTGACCAGATTTTTGACAAAGAAGACATTGACTCCTGTATTCATTTTGCCGGACTGAAGGCTGTTGGAGAGTCCGTTGTAAAGCCTTGGGAATATTATGAGAATAATATTGCAGGAACCCTGACTCTTGTAGATGTAATGAGAAAACATGGTGTTAAGAATATTATTTTCTCTTCCTCTGCAACTGTATATGGAGATCCGGCACAGATCCCGATCACAGAAGAATGCCCGAAAGGACAGTGTACCAACCCATATGGCTGGACCAAATCCATGCTGGAGCAGGTTCTTACAGACATCCAGAAAGCAGATCCGGAGTGGAACGTAATGCTGCTTCGTTATTTTAATCCGATCGGTGCCCACAAGAGCGGAACCATCGGCGAGAACCCAAATGGTATCCCGAACAACCTTATGCCATACATCACACAGGTTGCTGTTGGCAAACTGAAAGAGCTTGGCGTATTCGGTAATGACTATGACACTCCGGATGGAACCGGCGTGAGAGATTATATCCATGTAGTAGATCTTGCCAAAGGTCATGTAAAAGCGCTTAAAAAGATCGAGGAGAATCCTGGACTTGCAATCTACAACCTTGGCACAGGAAAAGGCTACAGTGTTCTTGATATTGTGAAGAACTTCGAAGCTGCAACAGGCGTTAAGATCCCATATGCGATCAAACCACGTCGTGCAGGCGATATTGCTACCTGCTACTGTGATGCTTCCAAGGCAGCGAAAGAGCTTGGCTGGACAGCTGAGAATGGCATCCGTGAGATGTGCGAGGATTCCTGGAGATGGCAGAGCAATAACCCGAATGGTTATGAAGACGAATGATTCGGAATTTAATTTTTGATGTTGGAGATGTACTGGTGGAGTATCGCTGGTTTGAGATGCTGACCAGGGACTACGGCCTTTCTGAAGCTGAGGCGAAGAGAATTGGCGAGGAAATGTTTGACAATGAGATCTGGGTACAGGGACTTGACGGAGGAAGGCTGAGCCTTGAGGAAGCCATTCATCAGTATGAACTGAAGTACCCGGACGATGTGGATGTGATGGGCTGGTTCCTTCGAAACGGAGAGCAGATGGCTGTAAAGCGTCCGGAGGTCTGGGACAAGGTTGCAGCGCTGAAGGAAAAGGGTTATAAGATTTACCTGCTTTCCAATTACTCAGAAGAGCTGCTCCATGTGCACACCAAGGGAGCGAAATTCCTGAATGTACTTGATGGGGGAGTTGTTTCCTATCAGGTTCACGCCCTGAAGCCAGACAGGGAGATTTATGAAATTCTTCTGGAGAAATATAGCCTGAAAGCAGAAGAGTGTCTGTTTTTCGATGACCGCATGGATAATGTGGAAGGAGCGAAAAAGGCAGGAATTCAGGCAATACAGGTGACATCCAGAGAGATGCTGAACGAAACATTAGATAAAATGCTTACAAAATAAATGAGGCCGCCCCTTCGGGGGCGGCTTTTTCCAGAGCGTATCTGAAAAATAAAAAAATGCCCAGAGCCGGAATCGAACCAGCGACACGAGGATTTTCAGTCCTCTGCTCTACCAACTGAGCTATCTGGGCATTTATAAGTTCTCTGAACTTACAGCGCATATAATAGCACAGAAACTGCTCTGGCGCAACAAAAATTTCAAAAAATCTGTAAATTCCCAAAATTTACCTTGTAAAAACCACGCCTTGCTTTTCATATATAGTAATGTTAGAATGGCAGTGTGATAAAAATCGGGAGGATTTATTGGTGGAAAAAAAATTAAAAAAATATACTTTGCCGGTTATTGCTGCCATTTTAACAGTGTTTGCTCTTTCCATGACGGGCTTGTATGCTGGTTCGGCAGATAATCCGGGAGAAACATTTCTTTCTTTATGCAAGAAAGAGATGACAGGAATCGGAATCGACAAACTGGTGGTTCTCATTGCAATCATTGCATTGTACATGAAATACTGGAAGAATTTTTGCAGAAGCTGTAAATGGATCACGCATCTGATCGCCGCCATGTTTTCTGTTTTTATGCTGATCGGAATGTCCTTTTCCGTGCAGGGAAATTGGTCTTTCTTTACAGCTGGGAGAAATCAGATTCTGATCGCATTGCTTACATGGGCAGGATTCTTTTTCTTATTTGATGTAGTGATCAGTCTTTTATATGCATATGGAGAGAAGCATCCTTTTCTGCACAGCAGGAATATAAAGAAATTTCCGGAATTTATGGAAAAACACTACCTTCTGGTAGCATTTTTGCTGATTCTGGCAGGATGGCTTCCCTATATCCTGATCTTCTGGCCAGGAAGTGTTCCCTATGATGGCTTCCGGCAGCTGAATATGTTTGCCGGAAATCAGAGATTTACAAACAAGCATCCATGGGAATTAAGCCTTATAATGGGAGCCTTGATGACAATTGGAAATGTGATCAGTGATAACTGGGGCATTTTCATGGTGGTTGGCGTGCTGGCACTGATTTATGCGGTATGTTATGCCACTGTTTGTTATAAACTGAAATCATGGGGAGCACCAAGATGGTTCAATATCTGCTGTATTGCATTTTTCAGTCTTGTGCCTGTATTTGGAGCTTATTCCCAGACGATCATTAAGGATGGAAGTTTCAGCGCTCTGTTTTCCCTTTTCATGGTAATCTATGTGGAATGCTGCATTCCCACCCTTCGGGAAAAAAGTGGTCAGTCTTTAAGACAGCAGCTGACAGTGCTGTTTCTGGTTGGCTTTGGCATGTGCATTACCAGAAATAATGGACTTTACATGGTGCTTCCTGCATTTATCCTGTTATTCTTTTTCCTTGGAAAAAAACGCAGACTGTATGCAGTTGGAATGGTGATCCTTGTGACAGTGGGCTACATGGGGCTTCAGAAAGAAGTGGCACCGAGACTATACATTGGTAATTTCCCATCCAGAGTATTTTTCTCAATTCCAATGCAGCAGACAGCCAGATATCTGAAGGAATATCCGGATGATGTGACAAAGGAAGAAGCTAAAGCAATTGACGGGGTGATGAAGTATGATGAGATTGCGGATTTGTATAATCCGGAACTGTCTGATCCGGTAAAGGCAACTTATCGCGGCGGACATATTACCATGGCGAAGCTGAAACGCTACTTTAATGCCTGGTTCAGCATGTTTCTGAGGCATCCGGGGGTGTATATAGAAGCCACACTTCATAACAGCTATGGATATTATTACCCATTTCATAATTGCACCGCGCAGAGCTCCTACCGCTTCTATACAGTAAATGAGCCGCTGATTGAAGAGTCAGATTATCATCAGATCTTTTCCGCAGAGACAAGGAATCAGTTGAAACGTTATGCCGATCTGTGGAGTCAGATTCCAGGTCTTGCGCAGATCTGCAATGCGGGAACCTACACATGGATCGTGATTCTGCTCCTTGGATATCTGATCTACAGGAAGCGATGGAAAGGAATCCTGGTATTGGCTGCCCCGGCGCTGAATGTGGCAATCTGTATAGCTTCTCCGGTAAACGGTCTTCTGCGTTATGCGTTTCCGTTGATGGCGTGTATGCCAGCTGTGATATTCTGGGGACTGGCTTATGCAGAGAAGGCTATAGACGAAAAAAGAACCGACGAAAAATGAAAAGTCTGAATTTCTTTTATGGAAAGTATATTGTCAGGTAACTATTTAACAGGTACTATTCCGGGAAGGGTATAACTGTGAAGATACTGAACCGTGAAATTGTAAGAAAAATAACAATATATGGGAAAGATTGGAATCATGAGAAAGGCAGGTGATTCTGAAGTATATGGAAAAAATAATCATTATCGGTGCCGGACCGGCAGGAATTTCCGCAGCTTTGTATGCTGCCCGGGCAAATATGGATCCACTGGTGATCAATAACGGCATTGGTGCTTTGGAAAAAGCAGAAAAAATAGAGAATTATTATGGTATGGAACATCCTGTTTCCGGGAAAGAATTATTTGAGACAGGACTTGCACAGGCAAAAGCATTAGGCGTGCGGATCCTGGAGGCACAGGTGCTGGGGATTGGCGGGTTTGATACTTTTACAGTAAAGACAACAGCAGGTGCTTTTGACACCATCAGCGTGATCCTTGCCACAGGAAGCAAACGAAAGGCTCCTGCAATTCCGGGGATTAAGGAACTTGAGGGAAGAGGTGTCAGCTACTGTGCTGTGTGCGACGCATTTTTCTACAGGGGAAAGGATGTTGCAGTGCTTGGAAACAGCGACTTTGCTCTTCATGAGGCAGAAGAACTGGCACCTATGGCTGGTTCTGTTACCATTTACACAGATGGGAAAGAACCGGAGTTTTCCAGGAAATCTTCTTTTGCGGTGAATACAATGAAAATTCAGTCTGTAGAGGGAGACGAGAAGGTGTCCGGACTGCGTCTGATCTCTCAGTCTGAGACGGATGCAAAATCAGATACTGACGGAGAGAAGAACTTTCAGCTTTTGCCAGAAGGAAAGGAAGCTGAAATGGAAGCTTCAGAGCTCCATAACCCGGAGAGTCCGGTAAGGGATTCCACGGAGACATTTGTCCCGGCAGACGGCGTTTTTGTAGCTCTTGGAACTGCAGGAAGTGCAGAGATGGCACGACAGATGGGCGCGGCACTTACTGAGAAAGGCAACATCAAGGTAAATGAAAAGATGGAGAGCACCATTCCGGGGCTTTTTGCAGCAGGTGACTGTACCGGCGGTCTTTTGCAGGTGGCAAAGGCAGTTTATGATGGCGCTCAGGCGGGACTCAGTGCAAACCAGTATGTGAGAAACAGACAAAAAAAGTAAAATTGCGGCGTGAAATCAGAGAGAAGAATAGACCGATAGAAAGGATGGATCAATTATGGCAAAAGTAATCACAACACAGAATTTTGAAGAGGAAGTATTAAAATCTGAGAAACCGTTTCTTCTTGATTTCTGGGCAACCTGGTGCGGACCATGCATGCGTCAGGGGCCAATCGTGGAGGAACTGGGAGAGGAAGGCTATGCAGTAGGAAAGCTTGATGTAGACCAGAACATGGAGCTTGCACAGCAGTTCCGGGTTATGAGCATCCCTACCCTGATCATTTTCAAGAACGGAGCAGAAGCACACCGTCTGGTTGGTCTTACAGATAAAGAAGAGTTAAAGAAACTTCTGGACGAGTAAGAACGATGAAGATATTACTTGCAGCATGTAATGCAAAATATATACATTCCAATCTGGCTGTCTTTAACCTGAAAGCCTGCGCAAAAGAATATGACAGCAATGTTGTACTTCGGGAATACACCATCAATCAGCAGAAGGATGACATTCTGAAGGATATTTACAGATGTCACCCGGATGTGATCTGCATATCCTGCTATATCTGGAACATTACTTTTGTGCGGGAACTGATGCAGGATCTGAGAAAGATCCTGCCGGATGTTCCTTTCTGGGCGGGAGGCCCGGAGGTATCGTATGATGCAGAGGAATTTCTGAAAAAGAACCCGGCATTTGATGGTGTAATGGTTGGAGAAGGAGAGGAGACCTTCCTGGAACTGGTGAAGCACTATGTGAATGGAAGTCCTTCTCTGGAGGAAACCACCGGACTTGTGTACTGTAAACCAGACGGTACAATTCAGAATAACGGATGGCGGCAGATCATGGATTTAAGCAGGGTACCCTTTGCTTATGAAGATCTGAAGGATTTTGAAAACCGTATTATCTATTATGAGAGCAGTCGGGGCTGTCCTTTTTCATGCAGCTATTGTCTGTCATCTGTGGACAAGAAACTGCGTTTTCGCGACCTGGAACTGGTAAAGAAAGAACTTCAGTTTTTCCTGGATCACAAAGTGCCACAGGTGAAATTTGTGGACAGAACCTTTAATTGCAAGCACGATCATGCAATGACCATCTGGCAGTACATAAAAGATCATGATAATGGAATTACCAATTTCCACTTTGAGATTTCAGCAGATTTGTTGAGGGAAAATGAACTGGAACTGATGAGCACCATGCGTCCGGGGCTGATCCAGCTGGAAATCGGTGTACAGTCCACAAATCCGGACACTATTCGTGCTATCCACAGGACTATGGATTTTTCGAAGCTGGCAGGGATTGTAAAACGCATCCACAGTTTTAAGAATATTCACCAGCATCTGGATCTGATCGCTGGTCTTCCTTATGAGGATTATGACAGCTTTCACCGGTCCTTCAATGATGTTTATGCACTTCGTCCCCAGCAGCTTCAGCTTGGATTTCTGAAGGTTCTGAAGGGCTCTCATATGAAAGAGATGACAGAAGAATATGGCATTGTGCATAAAGAACTGGAGCCATATGAGGTACTGGGAACCAGATGGCTGCCATATGAAGACATTTTGAAGCTGAAAATGGTGGAAAGTATGGTGGAACTGTACTATAATAGTGGACAGTTTCAGAATACCATCGCCTGTGTGGAGCCTTTGTTTGAGGATGCTTTCACATTGTATGAGAAGCTGGGACAGTTTTATGAGAAAAAAGGTTATTCAGAGATTTCCCATTCCAGAATGCGCAGATATGAGATCCTGCTGGAGTTTGTGAAGGAAGAACTGGAAGAAAAATCCGCAGGAAAATCTGGAAATCAGGATCCTGAGGTGGAGAATCCTGCGGGAAAAGCTGCGGAAGATTGCAGAGGAATGGAAACTGCGACCTGGGAAAAGGTGGCAGACAGCATGATCTACGACCTGTATCTTCGCGAAAACCTGAAAAGCCATCCATCCTTTGAGTATGACCAGAAGCCCTATGAGAAAGCAGTCTGGGAGTACAGGCGCCAGGAAAAGGTGCCCAAGACAGCGCATATTGAGGTGTTCCGGGATGGAAAAATATTGCTGTTTGACTATGAAAACCGGGATCCACTGCTTCATAATGCGGCAGTGAAGGAAATTCAGATATAATAAAGAAAGGGTTTAACTGTTCGGCTGGCCGTATTGACATGGCGTATATTTGTAGTCTGTAAAGTGCCGGATGGTTATGAGAGGTTAAAAATTATGGGAATGTTTGATCCAAAGAAAAGAAAACTTGTAACTGCGATCATTGCTGTTATTCTTGTTCTGGCAATGGTAGTTCCTGCTGTCCTCTCTCTTCTTCTGTAGGGAAAAGAGAAAATGAGGCTTGGAAAAGCGGCTATGGAAGCACTGCAGGCTGAAATCAGCGGGCTTCTTACGCCTGGAAACGAACTGGTGGTGGCTGGAGCCATTGCTCTTTACGGCACAGCGCAGATTGCAAGGGAAAAACATGAGATTTTAAGAGAGCATTTTTCAGAAGGTTTTTTACGGGAGGCAGAGAATCTGAGAACCCTTTACGGGACTGCGGATGAGATAAATATAAAAGAGGCTGGCGCTACCGCTTTTTATGCAATGGGTGAGGGTGGTTTTCTGAGTGCTCTGTGGAAGATGGCGGAGGCTTCCCAGGTGGGACTGGAAATGGATTTTTCCAAGGTACCCATACGCCAGGAGACAATTGAAATTTGTGAAATCTTTGACATTAATCCTTATAAGCTGAATTCGGAAGGGGCTGTTCTGATCGGTATTCCGGCAGGAGAAGCATTGGTGCAGGAGCTTCGCAGAATGGGCATGATGGCAGCCGTGATTGGACAGACGAATGCTGGAAATGACAGAATGCTTTACTACAACGGGAATGGCAGGTATCTGGAGCGGCCGGCTAAAGACGAGATATATAAGATTCTGCCTTAAAATCGAAATAAAACTGCTGTAATTACAGGAGAGTATAAAAACTATGGGAACATTAAACATTGTACTTCATGAGCCGGAGATTCCGGCAAATACAGGAAATATAGGACGTACCTGTGTGGCTACAGGAACCAGGCTCCATCTGATCGAGCCGTTGGGATTTTCATTAAGTGAGAAAGCACTGAAACGTGCCGGAATGGACTACTGGAAAGATCTGGATGTAACTACTTATCTGGATTATGAAGATTTTCTGGAGAGAAATCCTGGAGCGAAGATTTATTATGCGACTACGAAAGCACCTCAGACTTATGTGGATGTGAAGTATGAGGACGACTGCTTTATCATGTTTGGCAAGGAGAGCGCTGGAATCCCGGAAGAGATTCTCCGTGACAATCAGGAGACTTGCGTAAGGATTCCCATGCTGGGAGAAACAAGATCCCTGAATCTGAGTAATTCGGTTGCCATTATTCTTTATGAAGCCTTTCGTCAGCATGACTTTGCCCATTTGAAACTGGATGGGCATCTGCGCAAATATGACTGGAAATAGTAAAAGACCTGGAGCTTTTTTCAAACACGCTCCAGGTCTTCGTTTATAAAAAGAATTGCTGAATAATTTATTTTGCTTTCTTTAAAGTAAAAATGAATTCTGTTCCAACACCTTCCGTGCTGATCACATTAATATTCTGATTATGAGCTTTGATGATCTCTTTCACAATAGAAAGCCCAAGTCCTGTACCTTTCCGGTCTTTTCCGCGGGAGGTATCTGTCTTGTAAAATCTGTCCCACACCTTGGACAGGCTGTCCTTGGGGATTCCTACTCCGTGATCCTTCACAGAAACGAAAACCTTATCATTTTTTACGGATGTTTCAATGTTGATCGAGGAATTGTCATTACTGAATTTGATTGCATTGTCCAATAAATTGTACAGTACCTGCTGGATCTGTTCCATATCTGCCTCTACGAACAGCTCTCTTCCGGAAAGCAGCAGTTCCAGGTCAATATTCTTTTTGGAACAGATTACCTCAAACGTATTGGCAGTATTTTTGATCACATCATTAATATCAAATTTGCGGATATTCATCATCCGTTTCCGTTCATCCAGATCATTCAGCACCAGAAGGCTCCGCGTCAGTTTTTCCAGACGGTCAGCTTCATGGGAAATGATATTTAAATATTTGTCCTGCAATTCCGGGGGGATGGTGCCATCCAGAATTGCCTCCACATATCCTTTGATGGAAGTCAGAGGAGAGCGGAAATCGTGGGAAACATTGGCAATAAAGGTGCGCTGGTATTCTCCGTTCTGGTTGATCCTGTCTGCCATGTAGTTCAGGGTTTTGGCAAGATAGCCCATTTCGTCCTCGGATTTCACTGGAATGCGATAACTCAGATCTCCGTTGGCATATTCGGAAGCCCCCTTGATGATCTGCTGCATGGGAGTATGGATCCATTTCTGATAGCAGAGAAGGAGCAGTCCGCACAAGGCATACACGGCAAAAAAAACCATCTGAAGAATTCCAAGAAGACCGCTTCGTTTCTGATAAAGCTGCTGCATGTCATAATGGTAGGTAACATAGCCTTCTGTTACACCGGAATTTTCCACCGGTATCATCACATTAAGATGGGGACTGGAAAAATAGCCATAAAAATTACTGATCTGATATTGGGTATTAAGCCAGAAGTCCAGATCAGAATAGGGGATGGAAATTGTGTTTGCAGCAGAGAATTTTTCAGAGGATGTTCCATTCTCTGGGATTTTATCTGTTTTTGAAGTCTGAACTTCAGAATCGGCAGTGGATTTCGCAGAACTGACGTTATATTCCAGATTTGAGGACTGCACGATCACATGGAAATTTTTATCCAGGATCAGTATCCCGGCTTCCTCTCCGGAAGCCAGAATATCCATAATCTTTTCCAGTCCTTTGCTATCATTGTCTGCAACCTGCTGTATAGTGACAGCATCAGAAGCAAATCGTACAGCACTGTCATACAGCCTTGCGCCAACTTCTTCTTCCAGATAGTTTTCCACGAAATGAGAGCCACCTGCTGTAGCGAAAAGGAAGCCTACAATTCCAATGAAAATATAACTGCAGATCAGTTTGCTGTGAACCGTTTTTCTCATTCGCTTTTTACCTCAAACTTGTATCCGATTCCCCAGACTGTAGAAATAGACCAGTTCGGATGATCTTTGATTTTTTCGCGCAGACGTTTAATGTGAACGTCTACAGTTCTGGTATCGCCAATATATTCGTAGCCCCAGATGTGGTCCAGTAGCTGCTCTCTGGTGAATACCTGATTGGGTGAGGAAGCAAGGAAATAGAGAAGCTCCAGCTCCTTAGGCGGCATGTCTACCTGTTTTCCCATATAAGTAACGGAATAGTTGGTAAGGTTGACAATAAGATCCGGATAAGTGGCACATTTCTCATCGCTTACAACTGCAGCCTGTTTGGGCTGGAAACGGCGTAGAACTGCACGGACACGGGCAACCAGTTCTTTTGAATCAAAAGGCTTGATAATGTAGTCGTCGGCGCCAAGCTCCAGGCCAAGTACCTTGTCAAAGGTTTCTCCTTTTGCGGAAAGCATAATGATCGGCACGTCTGAGGTGTGGCGGATCTCACGGCAGACCTGATAGCCGTCAATACCTGGAAGCATCAGATCCAGAAGAATCAGGTTCGGGCGAAAAGTCTGAAATTCTTTTAAAGCCAGCTCGCCATCGTTTACAATTTTTGTTTCGAAACATTCTTTGGTAAGATACAGAGAAATCAGCTCTGCAATATTGTTGTCATCATCGACAATGAGGATTTTCTGTTTAGCAACCATAGTTTCTCCTTATAAAATATAGTTATTTCTTAAATTCTACAATGGTAACACCAGCATCTCCTTCGCCAAATTCAGCCAGGTGGAAATCAGCCACATGCTTCTGGCGGCGGAGATAATTGTGTACTCCTTTTCGAAGGGCACCGGTACCTTTACCATGTACGATACGCACGCTCTTTAAGTGTGCCAGATAAGCGTCATCCAGATATTTATCCAGTTCTGCCACAGCCTCATCTACAGTTTTTCCAAGAAGATTGATCTCTGTGGAAACACTGGTAGACTTGGACATGCGGATTTTGCCTGCTCCTGTTCTGGAAAGTCCAGGAGTGTTGATAACTGGTTCGTCAACAAGTTCCAGGTCAGAAATATGAACCTTGGAACGGATGATACCCATCTGTACAAAAAGAAAGCCTTTGGAATCGGGATGACTGCTGACAGTTCCTTTCAGATTCATGCTCAGTACCTGAACGGTGTCTCCAAGGGAAAGATCCTTAGGCTTCAGCTCTTTTTTCGGTTTCTTTACGGTGGTGTTCATGGACATGCCCTTTTCGGCTTTGTTCATGCGGTTTCTAAGATTCTGGCGTTCTTTTTCAATGGCAGCAGTGTCCACGTGATCTTTCTGGAATTTGTGGAACATTTTCATGGTCTGATCTGCGTATTCCTTAGCATCTGCAAGAATCTTACGGGCTTCTTCGTTGGCTTCGCGCAAGATCCGCTCTTTACGTTCGTCCAGCTTCTCCTGCTTGGACTCTAACTCCTGTTTCAGGGAAGCAATCTGGGTTTTGTAACGCTCTGCTTCCTGACGCTCGTTTTCGATGATCACGCGGCTGTTTTCCAGGGAGGTAAGTACATCCTCGAAGGACTCGTCCTTCTGGCTGATCTGATCTTTGGCGCGCTCAATGATAAAGTCCGGAAGTCCAAGTTTGGAAGAAATCGCAAAGGCATTACTCTTTCCAGGAACACCGATGAGCAGGCGGTAAGTAGGACGCAGGGTTTCCACATTAAACTCACAGCAGGCATTTTCAACGCCGTCAGTGGACAGGGCGTAAACTTTCAGTTCACTGTAATGGGTGGTTGCCATAGTGCGGATGCCCTGTTCATGCAGGAAGGACAAAATGGAGATGGCAAGTGCCGCTCCTTCTGTCGGGTCGGTACCAGCGCCAAGCTCATCAAAAAGCACCAGAGAGTCCTGATCTGCTTTTTTCAGGAAAGACACTACGTTGGTCATATGTGAGGAAAAGGTACTGAGAGACTGCTCGATGCTCTGCTCGTCCCCGATATCTGCGTAAACCTCACGGAAAACAGAAAGCTCGGAGCGGTCCAGGGCTGGAATGTGAAGTCCCGCCTGTCCCATCAGGGTCAGAAGTCCAACTGTCTTAAGGGAAACGGTTTTACCACCAGTATTTGGTCCGGTTACAACAAGGAGGTCGAAGTCTTCTCCAAGACGGATGTCAATGGGAACGGCTTTTTTTCTGGGAATGAGCGGGTGGCGTGCCTGTTTCAGGTGAATGCGTTTCTCTGTATTGAAAATGGGTTCTGTGGCATTCATATCCAGTGCAAGTCCTGCTCTGGCAAAAATGAAATCCAGCTGGATCATAATGTCAAGGTCTGCGCGAATGGCGTCCACATTCTGGGCGGTCTGTTCACTTAAGGTAGCGAGAACTGCCTCAATCTCTTTCTGTTCTTGAAGCTCCAGCTCGCGGATGTCGTTGTTTAGTTTGACAATCGCCAGAGGCTCAATGAATAAAGTGGAGCCGGTGGAAGACTGGTCGTGGATCATACCTGGAACCTGACCTTTGTATTCGGCTTTTACCGGGATACAGTAGCGGCCGTTTCGCATGGTGATAACGGAGTCCTGAAGGTAATTACGGGCGCTGCCGTTTACCAGAGAGGCCAGCTGGGTGTGGATGCGGTCATTGGCAACCTTCATGCTGCGGCGTACATGCATCAGACCGGCACTGGCGTCGTCACTGATTTCGTCCTGGGAAATGATGCAGCGGCGGATTTCGGCTGAGAGGGGAGTCAATGGCTCCAAACTCTCAAACATGCCGTCCAGAGAGTCTTCTCTTGCATCTCCGCGCTCATTTCGGGAGTAGGCTTTGACACGGTTGGTATTTTCCAGAAGTCCGGCAATGGCAAGGAGTTCGGAAATTCCAAGGGAACTTCCGATTTCCAGACGTTTCAGTGAGCCGCGCACGTCTTTTACGCTTCCAAAGGAGATGTTTCCTTTCTGGAAAAGGCGTGTGAGGGCGTCTCTGGTCTGGGTCTGCATATGACGGATTTCGTAAACATCTTCAGAGGGCAGGAGGTGCCTGCACAGGTCTTTCCCCATCTGGGAAGAAGCCTTCTCTGTCAGTTGGTCGATGATCTTGTAGTATTCAAGTGATTTTAAAGCTTTTGGATTCATAATATCTCCTATAAATCAATTGCTATTTAGTGTGTTGAAAGTTGTTCAAGGCGGACGCACTCGGACAATGGTGATTGCTCACTCGCCGGCGCAA
>NZ_JBDGDM010000067.1:0-20313 GCF_040908885.1 Ruminococcus sp. RTP21358st1_G6_RTP21358_211008 | reverse complement strand
CAAAACTGATTACTAAGACCTTGGGATTTGATACGAAATCATATGTAAGGAAAAGTAATCAGTAAAGGGAGTATTTATATTAACTGCTAAAGATTTCTGCTCCCCTTTAGAAATCCGTGGGCAGTGTAACTGTACCTTGAAAATTACATATAGTTAACTTGCAGGAACGTGTGAAATAGTGGAGCTATGTAGCAAATACGCGGAGACTATCTGCTTTTTAACTTCCCGACAAATTGTCGAGAAGTACAGAAGTGAAAACTGAGGAAGTGCTGATTTTGGCATTGAAGGAAAGGTACGAGCGAGAAATATATTGCTACCAACAGAGCTTAGGAACTTTGTAGCGAGGAAACTGTTTTTGATAATGATACTTCCGATAAAGATTCGGTCTGAAAAGATGGTGTAAATCCAATGAGGTCATACCTGGTGGCTGCCTGCAGGTTTTTGATAAAGTGCCTGTTGATAAAAGAACATTTTAACTATGAAGTGTTTTTTTATCAGCGGGCATAAAAAGAGGGGGTGACAATTTGGAACTTGAAAAGACTTTGTTGTCTGTAGAGGAATTCTGTACATATATGGGAATTGGAAAAACGAAAGCGAGAGAACTGCTTTCTAATCCTAGTTGTAAGTATGTAGTTCGGGTCGGACGACGAGTGTTGATTCATAAGGAACTTTTAGATGCTGAATTGAAGAAAAGTGCTAAGTTTCAATTGAAAATGTAATGTTCAACAAAAGTAAAAAAGGCGGTAATAGACACTTGATGTTGAAGCACAATTATGCTACAATATGGAAGAAAGGAGATGAAAAGATGCCCAGAATAATTCCTATTAGAGAACTAAGAGATACGAATAGAATGTCAGAAATGTGCCATGAGTCAGAAGAACCAGTTTTTATAACGAAAAATGGCTATGGAGACATGGTAATCATGAGTTTGGAAACTTTTGAAAAAAACTCTGGTATGAGTGACTTTTATGGAAATGTGAAATTTAAAAAAGGCAAGTATTCTGATAGGACAGAAGAAAAAGAGCATCCCATTTCCGAGTGATCTGATAGACCGCCGATAGTTTTTACTTTTGAAATTGCAAGCAACAATTATGAAGGTGAAAATTATGGGAAAAGACTTAAAAGGAAAAGAACTTGGCAGAGGTTTAACACAGAGACCTGATGGACGTTATATGGCGAGAGCGCAGGTTGCAGGAAAAAGCGTTTTATTATATGGTTGGAAATTGAGGACTCTTAAAAAAGAATTTGCTGAAGCAGTGGAAGAAGCCAGAAAAGGTTCAATATGGTTAGGCTATGAAACTGATACTCTTACATTAAATGAATGGTTTGAGGAATGGTACGAAAAATATAAGGCTCCGACATTGAAAAATGGAGGATCAGCTCAGTATAGGCGTAAATTTGTAAACTATTATGGTGTGAGAATTGGATCAAAAAATCTGAAAGATATTCGGCAATTACATGTTCAGACAGCGATTGCTGATATGCTCGAAGCTGGGAGATCATCGAAATCGGTCAGAGAAGCGACTGGTATTTTACAGAACTGTATTGAGGCAGCTATGGCGAATGGTTTAACTTCTATCAATCCGACTGTAGGAGTTGTTATTCCAAAGTGTGATAAAGTTGAAAGAAGAGTACTGACAGTAGAAGAACAGGAAATTTTTATAGAACATTTGGAAAGAACAAAAAGCTGGTATGAAGAAATGTATAAGCTGATGTTGCTTACAGGAATGCGTATCGGAGAGGTTGGTGGACTTCAGTGGGGAGATATTGATTTTACGAATCGATTTATCAGTATAAAAAGATCTCTGTCATATCAATATGAGGATGGCGTGAAAACTATTTTTTTTACATCACCCAAGACAGAAAATTCTGTCAGAAAAATTCCTTTTTTTGGAGAGACAAAAGATATACTAATGAGGCAGTTTGAAAAACAGAAAGCCAAGCGAGCTGACATGGGAAAGAAATGGAAACAGCCCAAAGATATGGACGATCTGATATTTACTACATCATTAGGAACTCCAATAGGTCGTTATACGATTGAAAATGATATGAGAAACATTACAAAACAGATAAATGAGACACTTCGAATAGAAGCGGAATATTCGGGAACAATTCCTAAGAAATTTGAAAGAGTCCATCCACATGCTTTGAGACATACTTTTGCAACAAGATGTTTTGAAAAAGGAATGACCCCTCGGACAGTACAGGAGATCATGGGACACTCAAATTATAATACAACGGTGTCGTATACACATGTATTGGACGATATAAAACTAAAAGAAGCAGAACGTTTGGGGGACTTTCTGGATAATACGAAAGCAGCACAAAGAGTTGTGCAGGACGAGCTTCTTGGTATTATGTAGGCAATAGAATTACTCAATTAGTTACGTAATGAGATTGTTGAAACGTTATTAGACTGATTGTTAAAGTAATATAAAACTGAAAGATCCGCATAGCGGAAAATGCTGATTTTAACTGGATTATTCGCATAGCAGGTAGGAATGTAAGACTTAAAACTTTGCATAGCAGGCTGGTATGTAAGTCGAAAATATCGCATCGCAGATGGGTAAATAATCCATTAACTTAAGTTTTCATTCTATTTTTTAATAAGTCTGAATTTGAGTATTTAAAGGCCCTGAAAGCCTTATAAACACTACGTTTCACAGTGATTATAAGGTTTTCGGGGTTTTTTTCTATATTTTTCTAAAAAAATCCTAAATACCGCCAAGCATCGCTGGAAATCACTAAGAATCTTCTAAAATTGAGTATTGAGTAAGGAAAAACTGAGTAAAAGCAAAGGCTTGCAATCTTCAGCGAAGTTACTCAAATTATCAGCGGTTTCATCAGATCGCCATAATTTTCAAAAATCAAATTATAAACTTAAAAACTAATTGCATAAGGAGGAAATCAATATGGCAAGTACAGCGATAGGCGCAGCTGGCGAGGATGCTCGCACAATAACTTTTATGAGCAAAGAACATAAGGAATTCTATTTGGAATATCTGCCTAAATGCAGATGGAAAGACGTATATCATGAAGCATTGGTATATTGTCTTGGAATTGACAGAGATACACGAAAACACGTTAACAAAATTTATGATTTTAAAAATGGCAGTGTGAAGCCAGAATGTCTGCAGGAAGGTGGAGGAAAGACCACTACCACTATCAATCTTGGAGTAGTGTTCCGATTACTTAGCCAATTATGTTGTAACATCGGAATGATTAAAACGCATTGCCATGAAAAGAAAATGGTTTTATTATAATGATATAGATTTTATGTGTGAAAATAATTCTATATTTTTTATTAACTCCATCGTAACTCCATATATCTAATGTATAATTACAGGAAATATTAAAAAGAAATTGTGGGGAGTGATTTTATGTATCGAATATTGGTTGTTGAAGATGAGGATGACATTCAGAAAATATTAGAAAACTATTTGATAGATCAAGGATATGCAGTTACACTGGCGTATGATGGTGTGGATGGGATTACAAAATTTCACAATGGCGAGTTTGATCTTGTGCTGTTGGATGTTATGATGCCAAAGATAGACGGTTTTGGAGTATGTGAATTAATCCGTAGAGAATCGAATGTACCAATTATCATGCTTACGGCATTAGATGAAGAAGCGTATCAGATCAAAGGCTTTGATATGAATGCAGATGATTATGTCACCAAGCCGTTTTCTATACCCATTTTATTGAGAAAAATTGCAGCAATCTTGAGAAGGACACAAAGAGAAGATGAATTGCAGGTGATTTCTTATAAAACGTTAAGCGTGGATGTGAAGGGGCATCATGTTTATATTTGTAAAGCAGAAAAGGGAGAACAGATAGAGGTTGAATTAACACAGAAAGAATTTGAAATGCTATATGTTCTGCTGATTAACAAAGGAATCGTTTTGACACGCCAGAAACTTCTAAATATGGTATGGGGAGAAGATTATTATGGGGAAGAGCGAATTGTGGATACACATATTAAGAATATCCGCAAAAAGCTGGGAGTAAATCTGATTAGTACAATAAGAGGGGTGGGATACCGGATTGATAAAGAGAATTAAAAACAGTCTGACCATAAAAATTTGCACACTGATTGCTGTAGTACTGGCAGTATCCAGTGGAATTACATATGCGGTAATTGTAGGATTCCTTCCAACCTATTATAGTAAACAGCTACAGAAGGATATTGATTCGGTTTCACAGGAAATGATTGAAACCATTCATTCTTATGAAACGATTAATGAAGCTTCTTATGCCATTGAATTGTTTGAAGCAGGTTCGAAAGTTTCAGTCGTGATTTTGGATGAACAGGGAAATAGGATATGGCCGGCTGAGAGTACAGCCGTGACAGAAGATGTATTGGATAATGGTGTGGTAGAGCAGGGTTATATGGGTGATATGATATTGACACACGAAAATAGCGCAGAGCAAACCACTATCGTACAGGAAGAAAATGCGGCCTATGAAGAGGGAGTAATCGGCCAGGCGGACGTCGTAACAGAGGATGTCGTCCAACAGGCTGATGGAATTGCAGAAGTCGGAGATAATTCAGCAGTGAAACGGTACAGCGTTAAAGTGGGTGGAGAAACATATACAATGATTGTTTCTGGGGGAATGCAGCCCGTCAATCAGGCTCTTGAAATATTATATCAGATACTGCCGTATATCCTTGGAATCGCTATTGTAGTTTCCATATTGTTTGCACTGGGGGCATCCCTTTATTTGACATTTCCAATCGTTAGGTTAAGTCAACTGGCTCAAAATATGGCTGCGCTTGATTTTGACAGTTCCTATCAGGGGAAAAGAACAGATGAAGTAGGAGTATTAGGGGAAAGCTTGAATGAGCTTTCCAAAAACCTCTCACGAGCATTGGAAGAACTGAAGAGTGCAAATGAAAAGCTTAAGTCAGATATCGAAATGGAACGCAAGATAGAGAAAAAGAGAATTGCATTTTTTTCAGCAGTGTCCCATGAACTGAAAACACCGATTACAATATTGAAAGGGCACTTGTCCGGAATGCTGCAGGGAGTAGGGGAATACAGGGACAGAAATTACTATTTGCAGCGGTCACTGGAAACCACAGAAAAAATGGAAGACATGGTAAAGGAACTTCTGACTGTTTCACGGATCGAGAATAACAAATTTATTACACAAAAGACCGATATAGCAGAACAGCTCCGCTTGCAGATTGCTGATATGGCTGAACTGATAGAAAATAAAAAACTGGAACTGCAAGTGGAGATCCCAGAACATTTGTATGCAGATGTGAATCCGGTGATGATGGACAAAGTTTTTTCTAACCTTCTGCTTAATGCCATCCGTTATACGCCGGAAGAAAAAGGAAATCATATCAGAGTTTTGCTGAAACCGGGAACAGATACCGAGACGGTATATTGCCAGATTGAAAATACCGGGGTGTTTATTCCGGAAGAAGCATTAGTCCATTTGTTTGAAGCATTTTATCGTGTGGAACAGTCCCGTAACCGCCAGACCGGTGGAAGCGGATTGGGTCTTTATATTGTAAAAATGATCTTGGACCAGCATGGAGCAAGCTATCGTATGGGTAATACATGTGATGGGGTTTGTTTTTCCTTTTCTCTATAAATCACACACGAATCACATATAAACTCCAATTACATTACAAAATTCAATGGTATGGTATGGACATAATAAAAAATGTAAAGGAGTTGGATGTACAATGAAAAGAAAAATTGCAGCTTTATTAATGGGAACTACCTTATCTGTGGCAGTATGCGGCTACAGTGTGCAGGCAATGACTTACGGATATGATATGGGAGGAAAGGTATTTATCTCCGAAGATTCTTCATCTTCCAATCTGACAGAGGAAGAAAAGGAAAAATTATCCGACTGGCATAAGGAAGAAATGCGTAATGAACTTGCTTATCTTGAATGCTACGGTGTTACTTATGATGCAGACAGTGATACACTGTATTATCAGGGGAAAACCGTAAGATGGCTGATTGACCGACAGCTTGAGGATACTTATAAGTCGATCCAGATGCCGGAAGGTGAAATTGATGTCTATACGGTAAGGGAAGACGATTACAGATTAACGGGCGTTCGGATTGCTACACAGGAAGAATATGACCAGCGGACAAAGGAAATGGAAGCGTTGGAAGCAGCGGCTGGAAAAGAATCATCTTATGTACAAGAAGCTGTGGATACAGAAACGGGAAGTAGTATTCATATGTTTGCTTACGATGAGGAAACAGTAACGGAAGCCAATGATGGGTCAGCGACGGAAACAGCAGTAGTGACAGAAGATGTGGTGTCAAATTATGCGGAACAGAAGGATACAGTTGAAAATGCAGTGGAAACAGCAGAGGGTACCTGTGTAGTAGGAGATAATCTTAATTCAGAAATAAAGATTCAGGAATATAAGCAGAATAGCATAGACCTCGATTCTGCGACAGGTAGCTGGATGTGGCATGGAAAAGAAGTTCATTTACTAATGGACGAGGATGGAAGTTTTTACCAGAATGGAAGCAAGGAGGCAAAAGATAATAAGATATATCTGATAGTGAAACGGGAAGATGATGGCAGGATTAAAACTGTGAGACAGATTACAATGGAAGAAGTTATGGCACGTATAGCGCATTTGAATTAGAAATTAGATATAAACGTTTGCAAGGTGAAGCATATTGGGAAAATGTTGATTTTGACATTTGAGGATCATGAAGAGAACATGATTGACTGGATTGTGTCATGTTTAGGCATAGGTGTAAAGTCTTTTCAGATTCAGAATACTAAAACGGAAAAATTAAAATTTCGAGATCTAAGAATAGATTTTAGTTGTCGTAAGGTTATAAAAAATAATAGACAAGAATGCACCACAGCTGCGGCTGTGGTGCGAGTTTTAGGCGGAAAATTTCTGGAAGTTCATACATAATTTTCAAAAATTCTAGAATAAGAATTTACACCGACTCATAATTATGATACAATTATAGCACAAGAAAGAGAGGTGTTCATTATGCCAACAATTATGCCGATTAGAGATTTAAGAAAAACCAGTGAAATATCGGAACTGGCACATAAAAAGCAGGAACCAATATTTATTACGAAAAATGGATATAGTGACTTAGTTGTAATGAGTTCAGAGCTGTATGAACGTTTTGCCCAGACAAACAAGATTGATCAGGCAATTTATGAAGCAGAACAGGAAGTAACAGAAGGAGCAGAGCCGATTTCATTAGAAAGTGCAATGGAACAGCTCAACAAGAAATATTATGGATAAATATGAGGTAATGCTGTATCCAAGAGCGTACCGGGATATTCATGATATTTATGCTTATATTGCACTTGAAAGATTGTCACCTGAAACTGCAAAAGAACAGACGGATCGGATTTGGCAGGCAATAAAAAAGCTGGAACTGTTTCCAAAATCGCACCAGGACCGTCTGGTAGGCCGCTATGCCGGAAAAGAATATAAACAGCTGATCATTGACAATTATATTGCTATTTTTAAAGTTGATGAAAACAAGAAAAAAGTATTTGTATTGACAGTGCAATATCAGGGAAGGCAGATGTAAACGAAAGGGTTGAACTGCTGTACAAAATAACATTTAAGAATGATAGTCAGATATAAAAAGGACACAGACAGTCAAGTTTCGATTGCCTGTGTCTTGTTTTGTAAAAATAAAAAATTTTTGAAAGCAAATTCCCATATTTTAAGTCTAATAGTTATAAAAACAAAAAGGGGGAATAAAATGGAGGCTTTGGTAACAGCTGCTAAAAATGGAGATAAAGAAGCGTTCGTTCAGCTGATCCGGATAAATAAGCAGAGCATGTATAAAGCTGCCTGGGTTTATCTTCGGAACGAACAGGACATTGCAGATGCACTGCAAAATACGATCCTGTCCTGTTATGAAAAGATACAGGGATTAAGGGAAGTGAAATATTTTAAAACCTGGCTGATGCGGATTCTGATAAATGAATGCAAAGACATTCTCCGTCAAAAGAACCATGACACGGAACTGGATAATTTCTCAGAAGGTGTACATTGTGAAGATCTGGACCTTTGCGAATGGAAACAATTGCTTTTATGTCTGGATGAAGAAAGCCGGAAAATCGTGGAACTCTATTATTTTGATGAATTTTCTGTAAAGGAAATTGGTAATCTTCTTGAAATGAACAGCAACACCGTATCAACCAAACTTTCCCGGGCAAGAGCAAAATTAAAAAAGGTGATCAGGAGGTGAAGACTATGGATGAAAAAGAAATCAGAAAAATTTTAAAAGAAGAAACTGTGATACCGGACAATATTGATAAAGCTATGGAAGATGTTCTGAAGGGAATTTTGGATTCTCCAGATGAGAGAATGAGCAGCACGAAGAATCTAATTGTAAAATCAGATAAAGGAAGATCAAAAAATTCAGGGAATAAGAAAAAAATAATCCGGATTCTTCTTCCTGTGGCTGCTGTATTAGGCGTCAGCACCGGCGTACTTGCAACAAAACTTGGATGGCTTCACAAAGAACTGGAGCAGCAGGGGGTTACAGAACAGGAAGCTGTTCAAATGGTTGTCACAGAACCTGATTCAACTGCAGAAAATGTGGAAGATGTGACTTCTTATCATATAACGCCAAAGGAGAGGGATTGGAACCAGTCTATGCTGTCTGTTACAGAAGCGTATTTTGATGGCAGCGGTTTCAGCTTTCTTGGAGATCCTTCCGGGGCGGTGGAGAATTATACGCTCAGCTGCCGTGACCATGCGACAGTGAATGGAGAAGATGCACTTGCAACTTTGAATAAGATAGACGGGGAAGATCTCTATTATGGACATATTACCCTGTATGATGATGCTTTGACAGAGAAAATATTAAATGAAGATTCCCAGGTAGAGGTTTCCATGACCATTCAGGCATATCCGGATTATAACGGCAGGATCTATTACACCTGGAAAGATGATGAAGCTTTCAGAAAGATTTTTAAAACTGGTTCTTTTACAGATTCAGAAGGAATGCTGGCTTATGCACTGCCTGCGGAGGATGCTTACAGAGGATATACGCCGCAGACCCTTACAGTAACCCTTCCGTTAAATGATGAAGTACGGGATATTATAGAAAAATACAGAAAAGAAGGAAAGATGCAGGCGGAAGATACTGGTGTAGAACCCATTTCGGATTCTACGGAAGAGAGTACACAGGAAACAACAGACTCAGAAAATCCTTCAGATGCTACGGGAGCGAATGAGAAATATGATCCGGAAACAGCAGTATGTAAGAAAATCAATCAGCAACATGACGGAGGGATATGATTATTACGATACAGAGATTCTGTTGAATGGGATCCCGGTGGGCGGGCTTTCTCAGCATGGTTATCTGGAAACTGCAGGCTTTGGCCCTGCGCCTGAAGACTGTTATTTCAACATACCGATTCCGCTTCAGTTGAAAGTGGAAGAAACAGTTACTATGCTTCCAATGGAAGAAATTATGAAGTCAGTGGAACAATATGTAAAAGAAGGCAAAATTGGTCTCTTCACGGAACAGGACACTGCGGAGGAAACAGAATCCACCACGATTCCAGTTACAAAAATATGTTTGGAATACTATATTGATGAAACCGCAGACGGAATCACATACAGACCTGTCTGGAGCTTTCGCTGCCCTTACCAGTGGAAAGATTCCCCGGACGAACAGGAACTGTTTTACATAGACGGGGAAACGGGGGCACTGATTCGTGATGCGTTTGGCTGGTAGGTATGAAAAAAAGAGCCGGATCCATTCCGAATTAGAATAAGTTCAGAACCCCCAGTTTATTCAGTAAGTTGCGTCAAATTTGCGTAAGCTTTATGGGCAGAACCGCGCAAATCCATATAAATAAAGCCTGTTCACAAATACTTCGCAAAGCAGATGGGTAAATAATCCATTAACTTAAGTTTTCATTCTATTATTTTAATAAGTTTGAATTTAAGTATTTAAAGGCCCTGAAAGCCTTATAAACACTACGTTTCACAGTGATTATAAGGTTTTCGGGGCTTTTTTTGTATTTTTCTAAAAATCTGCCTGTTGAGGACAAATATATTGCATTTTCATCCATATTCTCTTACAATTACAAGTAGAATAAATAACGAAAACGGAAGTGGAAAATGGATTTAAAATGCAGAACACTTTTGAAAAAAACTGCCTGGCCCGGAGAGGGAATGCAGCTGCTGAAAAATATGGGGTTTAAAACAGCTGCCATGGCATTGCGTGATGACTCTGTGGGAATTGACAACCAGACACTTCAAGCAGAAGAGAAGCTGGCTATTGTTCTCGGAACAGAGGGAGACGGGCTTTCCTCACAGACGATTGCAGATTGCGATTATACAGTGAAAATTCCCATGTCTCACGGTGTGGATTCCTTAAATGTGGCTGCCGCAAGTGCAGTGGCATTCTGGAAACTTGGGTATATTAACAGACGGAAATAATTGTGTATATAGAAATCGCTTTCAGGATAGAGTTAAAACAGAGATGCAGGATAGAGTTAAAGCGGGGACGCAAGACAAATGAAAGATAATAACTATAAGCAAAAAGGAGGCTGCAGGTTATGAGTGATCAGATATTTCGGAAAAAAAGTCTGGACCGGATTTCCTCCCCGGAGCAGCTGAACGATTATATCCGGGTGGCAAACCCGGGCATATGGATGATTCTGGCGGCTGTCATCATACTGCTGGCCGGGGTGTGCGTGTGGGGGATATTCGGTCATCTTGATACAAAAACAGAGACTGTGGGAACTGCAAAAGCAGGACAAATCACATGTTATATAAAAGAAACAGATATCCGGAATGTCAAAAAAGGAACTCCGGCGTACATAGATGGGAAAGAATATGAAATTGCGGAGATATCCGAAACTCCTGTGAAGCTAAAAGAGGGGCAGTTGGAAAGTGCTGCTTTTGCAGTGGATGAAAGCGTATACACGGCAACCATCCATACAGGGCTGGCAGACGGAATCTACAAGGTAGAGCTTGTTACGAACCGGGTGTCACCTATGTCATTTGTAATAAATTGAGGTGACCATAATGAGTGCTGAGAAAAAAGTAAAACAGCCGATCACAAAAGGGGTGGCGAAGGTTCCTGTAGTCATGCAGATGGAGGCTCTGGAATGCGGTGCAGCAAGTCTTGCCATGATACTCGCCTACTATGGGAAATGGATCCCGCTGGAGCAGGTTCGCTTCGACTGCGGCGTATCCCGTGACGGTTCCAGTGCAAAAAACGTACTGAAAGCTGCAAGAAGCTATGGGCTTACAGCCAAAGGATACCGCTATGAACCGGAAGATCTGAAGAAAACAGGCCGTTTTCCCTGTATCATCCACTGGAATTTTAATCATTTCGTGGTACTGGACGGCTTTCGAGGAAATAAAGCTGTTATAAATGATCCTGCCAAAGGAACCTATGCAGTTTCAATGGAGGCCTTTGACGAAGCTTTTACCGGAATCAGTCTGCAGTTTGAGCCTTCTGAGAATTTTGAGCCAGGGGGAAAGCCAGCCTCGGTACTTCGTTATGCGAAAAAACGCTTAAAAGGCACAGGCACAGCGATTGCGTTTGTTGTCCTTACTACATTGATCTCTTCCTTGATCGGCATTATAAATCCTGCTTTTTCCCGTATTTTTATGGATCGGCTGCTGACCGGAGAGAATCCGGACTGGGTATTTCCTTTTCTCATAGGAATGATTCTCATGGGAGTGGTACAGCTGACCGTTATGTGGATTCAGCAGGTATATTCCCTGAAAATCAATGGAAAGCTGGATATGGTTGGAAATGCCACCTTTATGTGGAAAATACTGAGAATGCCTGTAGAATTTTTTTCACAGCGCATGGCAGGGGATATTCAGGTACGCAAGAATACCAATGCTTCTATTGCAGAAGGGCTGGTGAATACGTTTGCGCCGCTGGTTTTGAATTCGCTGATGATGATTTTTTATCTAGTGGTTATGATAAGGTACAGTCCTGTTCTTACGCTGATGGGGGTAACCTCTGTATTTCTGAATCTGCTTCTTTCTAACATAATATCGAAAAAAAGGGTAAACATTGCCCGTGTCCAGATGAAAAATGCAGGCAAACTTGCAGGAGCAGCTGTGGCTGGTATTGAGATGATTGAAACCATTAAGGCTACCGGCGCAGAAAATGGTTTTTTTGAAAAATGGGCAGGTTATCAGGCCGGAGCCAATACAGGAGCAGTAAAATTCCGGAAACTGAACAGTGTGCTGGGACTTCTTCCCGGGCTTATCAGTACTCTGTGCAACACAGCAGTTCTGATGACAGGAGTGTTTTTTGCAATGCAGGGAAGGTTTACTGTGGGTATGATCCTGGCATTTCAAGGCTTTCTGAATTCGTTTATGGCTCCGGCATCCAGTCTCATCGCAGCAGGTCAGACTTTACAGGAAATGCGCACGGATATGGAGCGTGTTGAGGATGTTATGAATTATCCGGAAGATGTTATATGGAGGAAAGCAGATGGAAAAGAGCCTGAAGCCTGTTTGAAAAATCATTCGGAAAGCCTGTTGCAAACAGAATCCAGTCAGGAAGAGGAGTACAGAAAATTATCCGGTCACATTGAACTGAAAAATGTCACATTCGGCTACTCCAGGCTTGCCCAGCCGCTGATAAGGGATTTCAATCTGTCTTTGAAGCCAGGCAGCAGAGTCGCTTTCGTTGGACCTTCCGGCTGCGGCAAATCCACTTTATCCAAACTGATATCAGGGCTGTATGCCCCATGGAGCGGTGAGATCCTTTTTGACGGTAAAAAGATATCAGAGATAGACCGGAATGTGTTTACCGGTTCCCTGGCTGTGGTAGATCAGGACATTATCTTGTTTGAGGACACTATAGCGAACAATATTAAAATGTGGGACAATTCCATCGAAGATTTTGAAATGATCCTGGCTGCACGGGATGCACAACTTCACGATGATATTATGATGCGTGAGGGAGGTTATCAGTACAGGCTGACAGAAGGTGGAAAGGATTTTTCAGGCGGACAGCGCCAGAGAATGGAAATTGCCAGAGTTCTGGCACAGGATCCTACCATTGTTATTCTGGATGAAGCCACCAGTGCACTTGACGCAAAAACAGAATACAATGTGGTGAAATCTATAAAGGACAGAGGTGTTGCCTGTATTGTGGTCGCACACAGACTTTCTACCATCCGGGACTGCGATGAGATCATTGTGCTGGATGAAGGCAGAGTCGTGGAGCGTGGAACACATGAAGAACTTATGAGAGCCGGCGGAATGTACACTATGCTGGTATCAAATGAATAGGAGGCGGAAGCATTGGGCTGGTTTGACGAACAGATAAAACTTAGAAAGCAGAGCGATGACGATGCTTTCGCAGATTCTTTTGTGAAAATGGCAGGTGCCGTTATGGGGGAGAAGGTGCTTGCCTCGCTGAATGACGACCGTATTGTTGCCAAGAATGAAATCGATGAGATCCTGAAATTTTACCATGTAAAAAGCAGGGAGGTTCCGGATTCCATTGAGGATATGAATGAACAGCTGGAATACCTTATGCGCCCCTATGGAATCATGCGCCGCACGGTTTATCTGGAAAAAGGCTGGTATAAGGATGCAATTGGTGCCATGCTGGGCGTTATGAAAGAAACCGGAAAGATCGTAGCTCTTCTTCCCGGAAAAGTGTCTGGTTACAGCTATTATGACATTGAAGCTGGAAAAAGAAGAAAGATAACCCATGGAAATGAAGATTTGTTTGAAAAAGAGGCCCTTGCATTTTATAAACCTTTTCCCATGAAAAAGATGGGAATCCTTTCTCTGGCGAAATACATAATGGAGACACTTTCCGGGGCTGATTACGGGATGATGGTTCTTGCCGCACTTGCAGTGACTTTTGTGGGGATGCTGACACCGAAGATCAACCAGCTTATTTTTTCGGAGGTTCTGCCTTCTGGAAGCATGCAGCTGTTTTTTGCAATTTCGGTTTTTATGGTGTGCACTGCAATAAGCAGCTTGCTTTTTGAGGCAGTAAGTGCGATGGTAACTGCCAGGGTGGAAACGAAGCTGAGCTTGTCTGTAGAGGCTGCAACCATGATGAGGGTAATGTCCCTTCCGGCAGGTTTTTTCAGAAAGTACAGCGCAGGTGAGTTGTCCAGCCGTGCCAGCCAGATCAACTCACTTTGCAATATGCTGGTATCTACCGTATTTACAACAGGGATTACTTCCGTTTTTTCCCTTATCTATATCTCACAGATTTTTGCGTTTGCTCCGGCACTTGTGGCACCGGCGCTGACTATTGTAGCGGTGACGGTTGCGTTTTCTGTTATTTCTTCCCTGGTACAGATGGGAATTTCCAGAAGACAGATGGAGCTTGCAGGAAAAGAAAATGGAATGACATACGCTATGATCACTGGTGTCCAGAAAATAAAGCTTTCAGGGGCTGAGAAAAGGGCTTTTGCAAGATGGGGAGATTTATATGCCAAAGAAGCAAAACTTAAATATAATCCTCCTGTATTTATTAAAATAAATGCTGTGATCAGTACAGGGATTTCTCTTGCGGGTACTATTGTGATGTATTACGCAGCAATCCGGTCTGGCGTTTCCGTAGCGGATTACTATGCTTTTAATACTGCATACGGCATGGTATCCGGAGCTTTTCTGTCATTGGCAGGAATTGCTCTTACAGTAGCAAGGATAAGGCCTACACTGGAAATGGTAAAGCCGCTTTTTGAGACAGTGCCCGAGGTTTCCAGCGGAAAACAGGTGATTACAGGGATTTCAGGTGGGATCGAGCTGAATCATATATCGTTCCGGTACAACGAAAACATGCCTCTTGTACTGGATGACCTGTCTTTGAAAATCCACCCGGGACAGTATGTGGCGATTGTAGGCCAGACTGGCTGCGGGAAGTCCACCCTTATGCGTCTGCTCCTTGGATTTGAGAAACCTATGAAGGGAGCCGTTTATTATGACGGAAAAAATCTTGATAAAATTGATCTGAAATCGCTCAGGCAGAAGATTGGCGTAGTCATGCAGAATGGTAAGCTTTTTCAGGGGGATATTTATTCCAATATTGTGATCTCGGCGCCATGGCTGACACAGAAGGATGCCTGGGAGGCAGCAGAACTGGCGGGTATTGCAGAGGATATCCGGAAAATGCCTATGGGAATGAATACAATGATTTCTGAAGGCTTCGGCGGAATTTCCGGAGGACAGAAGCAGAGACTGATGATCGCCCGGGCTATTGCACAAAAACCCAGGCTGCTTATGCTTGATGAAGCCACCAGTGCCCTTGACAATCTGACCCAGAAAAAAGTGTCAGAAGCCCTGGATGGTCTGAAGTGTACCAGAATTGTAATCGCCCATCGGCTTTCTACTATTAAACAGTGTGACAGAATTCTTGTGCTGGATAAAGGGAAAATCATTGAAGATGGAAAATATGAAGAACTGTTAGAGAAAAACGGCTTTTTTGCAGAACTGGTAAAACGGCAGCGTCTGGATGCGCTGTAATAAAAAGAGATAAGGGGATATTTTATGCGATATATACTTGATTCCCGGATTGCCTTACGCTCCTGGCAGCAGGTTCCCTATGCATATTACCGGAAGGGAAGTCCATATGCCAAAGGGCTGAAAAAAGAAGAATTTGAGCTTTTGCGTTCCTGTGACGGAAAAAGGGAGCAGGAGGCGGATGATTTATTGGAAACTATGGCAGCCAGAGGCTTTATTCATCCCTGCAGAGGGGAAGAGAATCTGACAGACTGGCAGAAATACAGACATTGCGAGAACCGGTATTTTCCAAAAGTAAACTGGATGATAACCGGGAAGTGTAACTATAATTGTCTTCACTGCTTTAATGCAGCTGACAATGCCCATCCATGAGCGAGTGGTTCCTGAAGGAAGCAGAAAAATTTCTGGATGAGGCGAGGGAATGTGGGGTAAATGCATTTACCATCACAGGCGGGGAGCCGATGCTTCACAGGAATTTTATGGACATCCTGACGGGAATTTATGAAAGAGGAATGTATGTAGAAGAGATCAATACCAACGGCTATTTTCTCAGGCAGGGAGTGTTGGACCAGATGAAGGAAAGAGGAATCCGTCCTTTAATGAAGATCTCTTTTGACGGAATCGGACATCATGACTGGCTTCGTGGACGAAAAGGAGCTGAGGAGGATGCAATCCGGGCCATCCGTTTGTGCAGGGCAAATGATTTTCCAGTAATGATCCAGACAAATGTGCACAGACACAATCTGGATACGCTTCTGGAAACAGCGAAGCTTATGGACAGCCTTGGGGTGTGGAAAATGCGCATCATCCGCACATCGGAGGCCCCAAGGTGGAAGGAAAATGCAGGTGATGCTGCTCTGGGACTGACGGAATATTATGACAGAATGCTGGAATTTGCCAGTGCATATATGAAAACGGGCTGCAGAATGGATGTGATCATCTGGCAGTTTTTGCGTCTGTATCCTGTATCTGGCAGTTATGGGATGATTCCTGTTTTGTACCGGGAAAAGGAATACAGGGATTCGCTTCCAGTATGCAAGGGGGTCAGAGGCATGGTGGCAGTTGCTGCTAATGGAAATATATTTCCCTGTCATCAGCTGTCTGGCACCTACGAACTGAATGGGGATATCCCTGGCAATGTGAAAAAGGAATCTCTGAAGCATCTGCTAAGTGCCAGCCAGTATCTGTGTGAGGTATGTACGACTGTGGACAAAATCCGGGAGCACGACAGAAAATGCAGAAATTGTAAGTATTTCAAATACTGTGCGGGAGGATGCCGGGCACTGGCAATTGTGCTGACCGGGGACAAACTGGGGGCAGATCCCTCCAAATGTGTGTTTTTCGGACAGGGATATTATGAGAAAACTGTCAGTGCATTGCAGGAATATGAGAATTATACGGAAATTGCTTATAATCCGGGTATTGATATTTAATGGAAATTTAGAGCACATTTTTTCAGGCATGATGCAGACCGCAGATACATATGGAGTGGACCTGCCGGGGAAAAGGTGGCTGTAAATCTTGACTATGGCAGAGAACAAAATGACAAAGGAAGTTTTAAAAGCTGCAAAGGGAACCGGATCTGTGGAAGAACTTCAGAAACTGGCGAAGGAAAACGGCATGGAGCTTGATGCTGCACAGGCAGAAGAAATGTATGCCAGATTACACCCGGTAACCCAGGAACTTTCAGATGATGAGCTGGACAATGTAACAGGCGGTGATTCCTGCGACGTAGGATACAGCTGCCCGAAATGCGGAAGTACGGAGGTTTCTTCCAGAGAGCCACTTTATGGCTGCACCTATGTAACCTGCGCCTGCTGCGGTGCAACCTACTGGGATCCTACTTCCACCAAAACACAGAATTAATTGATTTTGGATGGAGGGATATTTTTGATGGAAGACGAAATAACAAAAAGAGAGCTTTCAGATGATGAGTTGGACAATGTGTCCGGTGGAGGATGCGAGGAGAATGCGCGAAACTGCTGTCCACAATGTGGGAGTACAGAAGCGAAAACAATTTTCAGTAGAGAAGACGGTTCTCTGGTTGAATGCGCTGTTTGTGGTACGGGGTACTGGAAAATTTAAAGCGCATCCCCAAAGTCCCTGGCTCGCGGCCTTTTGGTGAAAAATCCGCAGTTCGTATTGATGATAACGGACTGCGGATTTTTTATAAAAAAGATACTTTAATATTGCTCTTTACAATCGTTATAATTATTTTAAATATGTTTAACATTGGCAATACACAGAATTTAACATGGGCAGCTATAATATCTTTCATAAAAGGAAAAAAGAATGACATTTTTGAGTTGCTGCGAAGAAAGCGAACAGTAACGTCTTTTGAAGCAAGGGGGCTTTTTTTATGAGAAAGATATTACAGAGAAATGAGAAAGTAGAGCTTAACAGTTTTATAGAAGAATTTGTAAAGATAAGACAGAAATATTTTACCCCAGGTCAGGAATGGCTGGAAGCAGAGCTGGCGGAGGAAAAGATTAGCGTGTATATGGATAAAGCACAGCTGGAAAAAGATCTGGATGAGCTTGTAAAGACCAGTTTGATGTATGGCAAGGTACGGAATCTGGAAATGAAGATTCAGGTGAAAAAGACTGCAGATGGTGCTGGAATCTGTTTCTCGGATAATGGTGTTGGAAACTGGAGAAATAAGAGCATCTGTGTAACAGGAAAGCCTGGCAGAGGCCTGGAAACAAAGAAAATCTGGGGCGTGCAGGTTGCCTGAGTGTCAGTATATTAATGGTTTGAAAAAGGTTCTTTGCAAGACAAGTCAATATGGAAATCAGATCGCAGAGGATTATGAAAATACAGGATTTCTGCGGTCTGTTTTTATAGTATGTGGCAAAAAAAACGGCAGCCCGGTACTTTCCGGGCTGCCGTAAATTTTTTAGACACGCTTTAGATCCTGTTTGAAAGATCAGATGTTCAGAAGATCGCTGAATACCTTAAGAGCACCGTCTGTATTGTGTGCAAGTACACGTTTCGCAAGAACTTTACCAAGCTGAACACCCTCCTGGTCGAAGCTGTTCAGATTCCATACAAAGCCCTGGAACATGATCTTGTTCTCAAAGTGAGCAAGCAATGCACCAAGGGAAGCTGGTGTAAGCTGCTGGCCAATGATAATGCTGGACGGACGTTTACCTTTAAAGTTCTTGTTCAGGTTCTCATCCTCTTTACCGCAGGCAAATGCAACAATCTGAGCTGCCACGTTAGCGCAGAGCTTCTGCTGGCTGGTGCTGTTCTCAATGTCAACATCTACGCCAAGCTGGCTGTTCTTAAAGCCGATGAACTGAAGCGGGACAATGTCAGAGCCCTGATGCAATAACTGATAGAAGGAATGCTGACCGTTGGTTCCTGGCTCTCCGAAGATAACCGGACCTGTTACGTAGTTAACCGGCTCGCCGAAACGGTTTACGGTTTTACCATTGGACTCCATGTCACACTGCTGAAGGTGTGCCGGGAAGCGGCTTAATGCCTGTGAATATGGAAGAACAGCTGTGGAAGGATATCCCTGCACATTTCTCTCATAGATACCGATAAGGGCATCCAGCATATCTGGGTTCTTCATAAGGTCACGGTTTGTTGCAAGCTGATCCTCAGCTGCAGCACCTTCAAGGAGCTGAGCAAATACTTCCGGTCCGAATGCCAGGGAAAGGATTGCTCCGCCTACGCCGGAAACAGAAGAGTAACGGCCTCCGATGTAGTCATCCATGAAGATGGCGGTAAGATAATCTTCACTCTTTGCAAGAGGGGAAGTCTCACTTGTAACGGCAAGCATGTGTTTGGAAGGATTCAGACCTGCTTTTGTCAGGGCATCCTTTACAAATGCTTCGTTGGTCAGTGTCTCAAGGGTTGTACCGGATTTGGATACAACGATGAATAAGGAGTGTGCAAGGTCTACAGAAGCAAGTACTGCAGCTGCATCATCCGGGTCAACGTTGCTGATGAACTTCGCTTCCATCTTGAATGTGTTATTGGCCTTCGCCCAGTTCTCCAGTGCGATGTAAAGAGCACGGGGACCAAGGTCACTTCCGCCGATACCAATCTGAACGACTGTGGTGAATTTCTCACCAGCTTCGTTGGTGATCTCACCAGCATGAACCTTATTTGCAAAATCAGCAGCTTTTTTCTGCTGGGCAACGTAGAATTCACGTTTGTCTACACCATCTACAACAACCGGGTTACCAAGCTGCTTACGTGCAAGGTGATGAAGAACCATACGTTTCTCTCCGGTGTTGATCACTGCACCATTATATAATTCCTGAAATTTGTCGATCAGCTGTGCCTCGTCAGCCAGTTTCGCAAGTGCGGATAAAACGGTTTCGTCTACTTCTTTGGCTGCATAGTTGTAAGAAAGACCAGCTGCCATTGGTGTACTATAATCAGCTACACGCTTGCCACCTTCTTCACCAGACAGAGCTGCCGCAATGTCTACGTGATTCTTAAGCTCTTTCAGTTTGCCAAAAGAATCAAGTGTGTCAAGATTTTTCCATGTTGCCATAATATAATTCCTCCTTTAAATGGTTGAGACTATAGTTGCTGTTCAAAGCTTGTTCAGCAACGGATTATGCTCTCAAAGGAGTCTCACTGTGAGACCCGTATCGAAATCATTATACTGAAAAATTTATAGAATTTCAATGCAAGGATGAAGATTCTTGAAAAATTAACATTAATATAAGAAAGAATGGGGCTGATATGAAAAAAAGAACATAAAAGCTGGTGAAAAAGAGGGGATAGAAGTAAAAAAACAGCCGACAGAAGCTGAAAATGATATGATACCTCTAAAGTAGACAGATTAAATATAAAAATCTGTTACTTTGGAGGTATTTTTCATGCCAAAATCA